>QHOP01000302.1 GCA_003219345.1 Verrucomicrobiota bacterium | reverse complement strand
TCTTCGGCCTCGACCACACGAAGCTCATTTACCACCACAACGGCCAGGAACAACGCATCACCGACAACAAACCGTGCCGCGTGGTGACGGAGATTTTACGAGAGTCATGAAGGGGCTCATGCAGGGCAGAATCAGAATCCTCAACAGGAGGCAGCGGAGCAAACTGAGCACTTGCAGGATAGGAAAGAAGCGATCCATTCTGTCATCTGATTCCTGGGGTCTGCGGTCTCTCTGTTCTCTTCTATTATCCTTTCCTGTTTGCCGCGCTGCTTCGCCGACGTTCGAGAAGGACATACGCCCGATCCTCAAGGCGCATTGTTTCGAATGTCACGGTGAAGGCGAAAAGTTGAAAGGCGGGCTCGACCTGCGCCTGCGACGATTGATGCTTCAAGGCGGCGAGGACGGCCCAGTGATTGTCCCCGGTAAGCCCGGCCAGAGTTTGCTTTTCAAGCTGGTTCACAGCGGCGAAATGCCGAAGCGCGACAAGAAGCTCACCCGCGAACAGGTGGCGTTGATCAAACAGTGGATCGCCGCCGGCGCGAAGACCGCCCGTCCCGAACCGGCCGAGTTGGGCAAGGGCGGCGCCATCACCGAGGAAGAGCGCGCTTTCTGGTCGTTCCAGCCGATCCGCCAGCCCGCCATCCCAAAGACCAAAACCAAAGACCGCGTCCGCACGCCCATCGATGCGTTCCTGGTCAGCGCGCTCGTGAAGCAGAAACTCAGTTTCTCGCCCGACGCTGAAAAGGTGGCGTTGGTACGCCGCGCCTGCTTCGATCTCACGGGCCTGCCGCCGACGCCCGCCGAGGTCGAGGCATTCCTTGCGGACACGGCGCCCGATGCCTACGAAAAGCTCATCGACCGATTGCTCGACTCCCCGCATTACGGCGAACGCTGGGGCCGCCACTGGCTGGACGTCGCGGGTTACGCCGACTCGGACGGCTATAGCGACGCCGACCCGCCGCGGGGCTACGCCTACAAGTATCGTGACTACGTCATCCGGTCCTTCAATTCCGACAAGCCATTTGACCGCTTTATCACCGAACAACTCGCCGGCGATGAACTCGCACGCGCGACCCAGGGCAGTCCGCAAGCCGCACTGGCCGACCCACAATTGCGCGAATTACTCATCGCCACCGGCTTCCTCCGCATGGGCGTCGATGGCACCGCCACTCCGGCCCTGAGTGATCCGGGCGCCGTGCGCAACCAGGTCGTGGCTGACACGATCAAGATCGTCTCCACGTCGCTGCTTGGGTTGTCCGTCGGCTGCGCCCAATGCCACGATCATCGCTACGATCCGATTCCGCAGACTGATTACTACCGGCTCCGCGCCGTGATCGAGCCTGCGTATGACTGGAAGAACTGGCGCACACCGGACCAGCGCCTGCTTTCGCTTTACACCGATGCCGACCGAAAGAAGGCCGACGAAGTCGAAGCCGAAGCGAAGAAACTTTCCGAAGAAAAGGAGACGAAGCAGAAGCAATACATCGATGAAGCCTTGATGAAGCATCTCGAGAAATTTGAAGCGCCCTTGCGCGATCAACTGCGGGCCGCTTACGACACGCCCGCCGACAAACGCACCGCCGAGCAAAAAAAGCTCCTCGCCGATAATCCCAGCGTAAACATCAACGCCGGCGTCCTCTACCAATACAATCAAAAGGCCGCCGACGACTTGAAGGCGATGGACGCGAAGATCGCCGAGATTCGCGGACGCAAACCGCCGGAGGATTTCATTTGCGTCCTGACCGAACCCGCGGACAAGCTGCCGGTCACCTATCTTTTTCATCGCGGTGATCCCAAACAGCCGAAAGAACCCATCCTGCCGGGTGCCTTGAGTGTGCTCACGGCCCCCGGTCAGTCAGTGGACCTGCCGTCGAAGAATCCTGACCTCGCCACGAGCGGCCGCCGGCTCGCCTTCGCCCGATGGCTGACCAGCGGCACGAACCCGCTCGTCGCCCGCGTGCTGGTGAACCGCGTTTGGCAGCACCATTTCGGACGCGGCCTCGTCGGCACGCCGTCGGACTTTGGCGTCATGGGTGAACGGCCGTCTCATCCCGAATTGCTCGACTGGCTCGCGAACGATTTTGTTGAGCACGGCTGGCAATTGAAGCGATTGCACAAACTCATCATGACCTCGACCGCCTACCGCCAATCCTCGCGCCGCGATCCCCGCCGCGAGCAGCGCGATCCCGAAAATCGCTTCTACTGGCGCAAACCCGTCAATCGTCTCGATGCCGAAGTCATCCGCGACGCGATCCTGGCCGCCAGCGGCGTGTTGAACGAAACGATGTTCGGCCCGCCCGTGCCGGTGCGCCCGGATGTGCACGGCCAGATCGTCGTCGGCATCGACAAGACCGAAGGCGACAACAAAATGCCGGTCGAAGTGCCGCTCAAGGGAGAGGAATTTCGTCGCGGGATTTACATCCAGGTGCGGCGCAGCCGTCCGCTGGCGATGTTGCACGCGTTCGACGCGCCGGTGATGGAAGTGAACTGCGAGCGACGCCAATCGTCCACGGTCGCGACGCAATCGCTCATGCTGATGAACAGCCAGTTCATCCTCGACCAGGCCGCGCGCTTCGCACAGCGCTTGCACGCGGAAGCCGCGGACGACCGCGTCCGCGAGGTGGCCCGCGCCTGGCAACTGGCCTTCAGCCGAAATCCGACCGTATCGGAGCTGGCCGACGCGCTCGAATTCCTGTCGCGGCAGGCGGACCACCTGCAAACGGTGGTCGAGGAAACGGACGAGAAGGCGCAGAAGGGGGAAAAGACCAAGCCTGCCCCGAACCCCCCGCCCGAACTGCAAGCCCTCACCGATCTCTGCCAGGCGTTGCTCAGTGCGAACGAATTTCTCTACGTGGATTAGTGCTGTCCTCAATCCACGTAAATGAATTCGTTCAGGGCGAACATCGCCTGACAAAAATCCGCGAGCGCGAGGTTTTGCAGATCCCTTTCAGGTTTGCCCGGTTCGCGCGTCGAACGCTGCTGAAGCCGGTCGCTGATGAAGGCTGTTCCCGATTCCAGTTCACCGGCGGACGGCTCGCGTCCCAGCGCCAGTCGCCAGGCCAGGCGAACTTGGGCTTCAGGTTCCGCGCCTGCTTCCTTGCCGACCCTTTCAGCGAAGTCCATCGCACGCGAGCGCACGAACTTGTCGTTCAAGAGCGCCAGCGCCTGCGGCGCGACGGTGGTGTTTTCGCGGCGACCGCAACTGGCCTGCGCATCCGGTCCGTCGAATGCCTGCATGAGCGGGTTCTGCACGACACGTTTATGAAACATGTAAATGCTGCGCCGGCGCGTAAAAGGGGTGTCCTTCAGGTCCTTCGGATACGGGTCCGTCATGTTCCGGGCCTGAATCGCTTCGGGCGCGATGGGCGCCTTCACTGCCGGGCCGAACATTTGCGGATTCAGCGTCCCACTGACCGCCAGCATGGCGTCGCGCAGAATCTCGGATTCAATCCGTAGCGGACGACGCCGCCAGAGAAGCCGGTTGTCCGGGTCCACCTTTGCCTTCGCGGCGTCGAACGCGGTGTCTTGAAGATAGACCGAGCTGTTCATGATGAGCCGATGCAACGGTTTTAATTTCCAGCCGCCTCTCACGAATTCGCTCGTCAGCCATTCCAACAATTCGGGGTGTGTGGGCGGGTCGCATCTCGCCCCGAAATCGTTGACCGTGCGAACCAGCCCCTGCCCGAAGTGATGCTGCCAGACGCGATTCACGATCACGCGCGCGACCAGCGCGCCCGCGCCGTGGTCGGTGTCCGTCATCCATTCCGCCAGGGCGCGCCGCTGTTGGGTGGAATCGGACCGGCGGCTTTCAGCGCGCGCGGCTGCCCAGTAATCCGCGGGCGATTTGCCTCTGGTAAGCGCAGTGAGAAACCCCAACTCCACCGGCTCGCTCTTCGCGCGGAAATCACCGCGCGCGAGCAAAAAGGTCTCGCGCGGTTTCGCGTTGAAGTCGGCGAAAGCGAGCGCGGTGGGCAGCGCTTCCGGCTTGCGCGCTTCCACAGCTTTCAATGCTTTCTCTCTCGCGTCCCACTCGGCGCGCTCTTCATCGGAAAGGAGAGGCCGGAAATCCTTGTCCTCAACTTTGAGTTCCTTGGAGAATTTTTCCGCCAGCTCTTTGGCTTCCTTGGTGTCAGGAGCTCTTTTCAGAAGGACCTTTTCGTCGTCGCTGATTTTCAACGCGTCAATTTTCGCGTGGCGCGCCGCTGTCTCGTGCGGCTTCTTTGCTTCTTTTAACCAATCGTCCAGCCGTTTCTTCGCTATGTCGAATTCTCCCTTCCACTTTCCTTCCGCTTCGCGGTAGCGGCGAACTACTTCGAGCGGAGCGAGCGGCACTTCCGCGCGGTCGCCGCCATTGAACGCGCAGAGCATCCGATAATAATCGCGTCGCGGCACAGGATCATATTTGTGATCGTGACACCGGGCGCAACCCAAAGTCAGGCCGAGCATCGCAACGCCCGTCGTCGTGATCATATCGTCGAGGTCATTAAAGCGCTCGCGAGTTCTCTCTTCCTCCATCAGGTTGTCAGCCAGCACGGCGTGCGTGCCCGCGACGATGAAACCGGTCGCGGCAGTGGCCTGTGGATTGTCCGGTTCAAGTTCGTCGCCGGCGAGTTGCCAGCGCGCGAACGTGTCGAACGCAAGGTCGTCATTCAGACTGCGGATGACGAAGTCGCGATAGTGATGAGCCGTGATCCTGTCTGCATCGCTTTCCTGTCCATCGCTGTCGGCGTAACGCACCACATCGAGCCAGTGACGCGCCCAGCGTTCCCCGTAATGCGGGCTGGCCAGGAGTTGATCGACGAGTGATTCCACGGCCAATCGAGAGTTTTTCGCGAATTGCCGGGCGAACGACTCGACCTGCTCCGGCGTCGGGGGCAGGCCAATGAGATCGAAATAAATTCGGCGCACGAGCTTTTGCGGGCCGGCTTGAGGCGAAAGCCCCAGTTTCTTCTCTTCCAGCCGCGCCAGGATGAAACGATCCACCGGCGTGCGGACGGGCACCGTGTTTTTGACCGAAGGCAGAGGCGGACTGTTGAGAGGAAGATAAGACCAATGTTTGCGGTCCTCATCCGTGACAACCATTTCCGAACGCCTCACGACACCTGTGGATGCGACCGCCTCCGACCATTCCGCGCCTCTGTCAATCCAACGTTTCAGCAGGTCGATCTGCGCGGCGGACAATGGCTCGCCTTTGGAGGGCATTCGCTCGTCGTCATCCTTCGACGAAACCAGTTTGATCAGCCGGCTTTTTTTGGCGTGTCCCGGCATGATGGCTTTTTCGCCCGACTCGCCCGTTTTGAATGCTCCCTCCTTCGTGTCGAACCGCAACCCGCCCTTTTGCTTTTCGGGCCCGTGACATTTGAAACAATGCGTTTCCAACAGCGGACGAATTTCCCGAGAAAAGAGTGTCTCACCGGAGGTTGCGGCTTCGAGGTCGTCAACGAGCAGGAGGAGAGAGGGCATGGCTGCCAAACCTAGTACAGTGTTTCGCATCGACCAGGTAGTCACAAGATGCACGAAACCATTCGATGGACTGTCAGTCAACCTGATTCACGCGCGGCGTGATATCCCGTGTGAATCCACAGGCCACGAGCTAGAGAGTGGGGAGACTTACGCTTCTGCATCTGGCCGTTCTGCATACATCAAAGGGAGACGGTTGTTTTTCTGTTGGACAAGGGCGTTGCGGTCAATGCGAAGAGCAGCACGGGCATCACTCCTTTGCCGAGGCAGCACAGAATGGAAACAAAGAAATCGCGGAAATACTGTTGGCGCACGGAACAAATATCAACGCTCTGGATGAGAAAGGCTGTGGATTTGAACGTATTCCTTGCGTTGGGCGGCGTGCGAATGGTAGAAATTCAGAGTCAAAGCCATTTCTCCGTAAAAGACATCCGTTAGGTGAGTTCATCTTTTCCAAACCGAATTCGGGAGTCGTCAACAAGCGGCTGACCTGACTATGGCTCCGGCCTCATTCTCCGCGCTTCTTCGCACGAGGTTGAACCTGCTGGTGCTGCTGCTGGTTATTCCCGCGTTCGGACTGGTGCTGTACGGCAATCTGGAACAACGTCGAATTGAAAAGGCCCGCGTGCGAGAAGGGGTCGCTGCCATCTCTCAACTGGCGGTGGCCAATGAGGAGAACTTCATCAAGAACAGCCGCCAATTGCTCGCCACACTCGCGCAATCTCCCTTCCTGGTTCTGGCGACGAACCGACCGTTCTGCGAAACTCATTTTTCCAACCTGAGACTCCTGGCGCCGGATTACTTCGACTTTGGATTGATCGAAGCGGACGGAACGCTGTTTTGCAGCGCGACAGCCACGAATGGTTCCGTGAATCTCGCTGATCGCTCCTTTTTTCAGCGGGTCATTCAGACGAAGCTGTTTTCCATCGACGATTTTCAAGTGGATCGGTTGACAGGCCAGCCGGCGCTGAATTTTGGATACCCGGTGCTCGACGAGCGGGGAAAGCTCAAGCGGGTTCTGTTTGCTTCCTTGAAACTGTCCCGGTTGTCGGAGGCGGCCGAACACGTTGGTCTTCCTTCGGGCGGGGCGCTGATTGTGGTTGACCGGCGCGGAAAGGTTTTGGCCCGCTACCCCGAGGCGGAAAAATGGGTTGGCAAATCTCTGTCCGGTGTTCCCTTTGTGCAGAGGATTCTGTCGCAACCGAAGGGAACCTTTGAGCTGACAGGGGTGGACGGCGTTCCGCGAGTGCACTCGATGACAGCGATTAACGACGGCCAATCGCCCGCTCTGTTCGTCAGCGTGGGGATTCCGCTGAACGTTTCTTTCACTCGAGCCAATCAAGCCCTGGTTCGCAACACCATTGTGTTGGGCCTGGTGGCCGTCGTAATCCTGCTGGGGGCCCGGTTCTATGGGCAGCGATTCCTTTTGCGCCCGATCCACGCGCTGGTGGCGGCTGCCAACCGGTTGGCGGAAGGGGACCTGAGCGCCCGAACTGGCGGAATTCAGGGTGGCGCAGAGCTGGTTCAACTCGGGGGCGCTTTCGACGAAATGGCGGAGCGGTTGCAGCAACGCCAGAGGCAAATCGAGCAGGCGGACGAACAGATCCGCCGCCTGAACGAGGATCTGGAACACCGCGTCAAAGAGCGCACCTCGCAACTCGAAGCCGCCAACGCGGAGCTCGAAGCGTTCACTTATTCTGTTTCACACGACTTGCGCGCTCCGCTGCGCCACATCGACGGCTTTGCCAATATGCTCGAAAAGCACGTTGCCGACGCGTTGGACGAAAAGGGCAGGCGTTATTTGAACACGATTTCTGAGTCGGCCAAAAGAATGGGCACGCTCATCGATGACCTGCTGGTCTTCTCGCGTGTGGGTCGGACGGAGATGCGGAAGAAGACGGTGGATTTAGAGAAGCTCATTCAGGAGACAATCCACGGCCTGGAACAGGACGTTCGAGGCCGCAACATCGTTTGGAAAAACAGCCGCCTGCCAAAAGTCGAAGGCGATCCGGCCATGCTGCGCCAGGTGTTGGTCAACCTGCTGGGCAACGCCGTGAAGTACACTCGCCCGCGCGACGCGGGTGAGATTGAAACCGGCTGCTCCAGCGAGACGTCCGCGGAGGCGGTGGTCTTCGTTCGCGACAACGGCGTCGGGTTTGACATGCGATATGCGAACAAACTGTTCGGTGTGTTCCAGCGCCTGCATCGCGCCGACGAATTTGAAGGCACCGGCATCGGCCTGGCGAACGTCCGGCGCATTGTTGTCCGGCACGGTGGCCGCGTCTGGGCCGAAAGTAAACCCGGCGAGGGCGCGACCTTTTACTTCTCCCTGCCCAAGGCAGCGCAAAAATAAAGGCACATTTCAGTCTCAGATGGGCCGTGTTGGTTATTGCGCAGCCGCTTCCGACCGGAAGGGGCGGAAAGGCGTGAAAACGTGAAAAAAATTCTAAAAAAATCGGTTGCTATTCCGCCAGAAAAGTCCATGTTTCGCCCAACTGTTAGATAGCTTGTCAATCCCACGGCATGGAAAATCCTCAAGTGAACCTGGTTCAGTGATGATTTGAAACCCGGTAGTCGGGAACAGTCTGGTGAGAACAGCGTAAGTCGGACAGTAAAACATCACATGAGCACAAAACTGTTTGTTGGAAATCTTTCCTTCAACACCACGGAGAACGATCTGCAGGACGCCTTTGCGGCGCACGGCACGGTGGTCGAAACCAACCTGATGATGGACCGCATGAGCGGCCGTCCCCGGGGTTTCGGCTTCGTCACCATGAGCACGCCGGAAGAGGCACAGAAGGCCATCGAGGCCCTGAATGGGGCCGAGTTGGACGGCCGCGCCCTCACGGTCAACATCGCTCGCCCGCGCGAAGAGCGTCCGGGCGGAGGCGGCGGTCGTCGCGAATTTGGCGGCGGTCGTGGCGGTGGCCGCAGTCGCTACTAGGAAGTCAGCGCGTTTTCATCCAGCGAGGTTCGGGGGAAACCCGGCCTCGCTTTTTTGTCGTCCCCTGGTCGTTGATGGATGTTCGATGTTGGATGTTCGTCCGGGTTCATGGGACAGGGTGGGTCTTCGGAAATCCTGCAGAGCGGACTCGACAGGGTGGTAGTGCCCAAGATGCGCCCCGCCCGCACGGCATGAATTTCTGCCTTTGATCGCCGGGCTGAATTGCCTTAGGATGGGTGACACATTCCCGGCCACGCTCAAGCGCGAGCACGGTGCCGGGAGAAAACCATGACAGTATCTAAGGCTTTCGTTCGGATGTGTCGAAACCTGGGCACGGCTCTATCGGTGCCAGCGATCATTTCCGCGGCCGTGGCTGCGACGGCGGCGCAGAAAATCTCCTACAACCGCGATATCCGGCCCGTGCTCTCAGACAACTGCTTCTTTTGCCACGGGCCGGACCAGAACAAGCGCAAGGGCAAACTCCGCCTCGACGTGCGCGAAGAGGCGATTGCCAAGCTGGCGATTGTCCCTGGAAAACCGGACGAGAGCAAACTGATCCAGCGCATTTTTACGACCGACACGGATGATCTCATGCCCCCGCCTGAGTCGCACAAGACACTCACGCCGGAGCAAAAGCAGTTGTTTCGACGGTGGATCGCTCAGGGCGCAGAGTACCAGAAGCACTGGGCCTACGTGCCGCCGGTCAAGCCATCTGTGCCCACAGGTCGAAACGGGATTGATTTTCTCGTTCAAAAGCGCCTGAAGGAGATTGGCCTGCAACCTTCGCCGGAGGCGGACCGACGCACGCTCGCGCGCCGGCTCTGCTTCGATCTCATCGGTCTGCCGCCGAAGCCCGAAGAAGTCGCCGCCTTCCAGGAAGACAAGTCGCCTGAAGCCTACGCCAGGCTGGTCGAAAATCTCTTGGCGTCGCCGCACTACGGCGAACGCATGGCCATCGGCTGGCTCGATGTCGTGCGGTTCGCGGACACGATCGGTTACCACTCGGACAACCCGCGCAACATCTGGCCGTATCGGGATTACGTCATCAGGTCTTTCAACGAAAACAAACGCTTTGACCAGTTCACGCGCGAACAGCTCGCTGGCGATTTGCTCTCCAACAGCGGCCTCGAGCAGAAGGTCGGCTCGGCTTTCAATCGCCTGCTGCTCACCACCGAGGAAGGCGGAGCGCAGCCCAAGGATTACGAAGCGCGCATGCTCACGGATCGCGTCCGCGCGGTCGGCACGGTGTGGTTGGGACAGACGATCGGCTGCGCCCAGTGCCATGACCACAAATTCGATCCGATTACGTCGCGCGACTTCTATTCGCTGGGCGCATTCTTCGCCGACATCAAGGAGCCGATCATCGGCCGTCGCGAAGACGGCATGTTGGTGCCGGACCAGAAGCAGGCGGCCGAACTCGCCAAACTCGACAGCGAAGTAACACGGCTCCAGAGGGAATACGAGGCGCCACGTCCTGAGTTGGCGGAGAGGTGGGAGAAAGCCGCGCTCGAAGCCATCGCCGCGGAGACCAACTGGACGCTGCTGGCGCCCGAAAAGATGATTTCGGAAGCGGGCGTGAAGCTTACAGTTGGCGAGGACCGGATCATCAGCACGGAAAAAGACCCGAAGGATGGCAAGGACACTTATCGCATCACGGTCAAAACGAACTGGAACAGCGTGGTTGGCTTTCGCCTCGAAGCACTGAGCGCGGCGAAACTCCCCGGACATGGCCCGGGCCGCGCTGGAGACGGAAACTTCATTCTCACCGAGTTCAGTGTCGAAGACGCCAACGGCCAGCAGGAAGGAAAGAACGGTTGGGCGATCAAGGGGGTGACGGGCGTTGAGCAGGCGATTTATTTCGCGGTGAAGGAACCGATGGTGAACGAAGGCGAAAGCAGTGTCACATTCGTCATCCAGCAGACCGGTGGCGGCAATCAGGTGCTCGGGCGATTCCGTCTGGCCGCGACGACGAATCCGAGTGCCGTTCGCGCGCCGAAGACCGCTCTGCCGCGGCCTGAAATCGTGGAGCTGTTGAAGGTGGCAGCGAAGGAGCGCACGGAAGACCAGAAACAAAAGCTCGCCGCGTATCAACGAAGCGCGGCCCCGGAACTGATTGACGAGCGACACCGCGTTGCCGACGCGACGAAAGCCAGGACGGATTTCGAAGCTGCCGTTCCACACTGCCTGGTCTCTGTCGCTGCGGATGAACCGCGCACCGTGCGCACTTTGCCGCGCGGTAACTGGATGATCGAAAGCGGCGAGATCATGCAACCCGCCCTCCCGGCCTATCTGACCACGTCGGCCCGGCACGCGCATGACCGGCGGTTGAATCGCCTCGACCTGGCCGAGTGGATCGTGTCGCGCGAGAACCCGCTCACGGCGCGGGTCTTCGTCAACCGGCTCTGGAAACAGTTCTTCGGCACCGGCCTGTCCAAGGTGCTCGACGATTTCGGAATGCAAGGCGAACCGCCGGTGAATCCGGAGCTGCTCGACTGGCTGGCGTGTGAATTCATGGACAGCGGTTGGGACGTGAAGCACCTGGTCCGCCTCATCGTGAACAGCCACGCTTACAAACAGGTTTCGACCGCGTCGAAGCAACTGCAAACCCGCGATCCCTACAACCGCGAGCTGGCCCGTCAAAGCCGTTGGAGGATCGAGGCCGAACTGGTGCGGGACAATGCACTCAGCATCGCCGGCTTGCTCGTCCCCAAAATTGGCGGTCCGAGCGTGAAGCCGTATCAGCCGGACGGCTATTGGGAGAATCTGAATTTCCCCACTCGCACCTACGAGGCCGACCGGGGCGAGAGCCAGTATCGCCGCGGTCTTTACACCTGGTGGCAGCGCTCGTTCCTTCATCCGAGTCTGCTCGCGTTCGACGCGCCCAGCCGCGAGGAATGCACCGCCGAGCGGAATCGCTCGAATATTCCCCAGCAGGCGCTCGCGCTCTTGAATGACCCGACCTACGTCGAAGCCGCGCGCGCCCTCGCTGCGCGCATCCTCACCGAAGGTGGTGGCGACACGACAGTCCGAATCAAATGGGCCTGGCAGCAGGCTTTGTCACGAGCGCCGCGCGCCGACGAGATGAGTACTGTCCACGCGCTGCTCGACAAGCACCTCGCAGAATACCGGCAGGACACGCAAGCTGCTGAATCGCTGCTGAAAGTCGGTTTGTCGCCGGCCTCGAAGGACCTTGATCCCGCAGAGCTGGCCGCGTGGACGAATGTCGCGCGAGTGATTCTGAATCTTCACGAAACCATTACTCGTTCCTGAACCATGAACCCCGTTTCCGAATTTCGTCAGTTCGCTCTTTTGCAACAAACGCGTCGCGCGTTTCTCGGGCGTGCGTCCCAGGGCGTCGGCATGCTGGCGCTCGCGTCGCTCATTCATCCGACCCTCCTGCGCGCGGCGACTGCCCAGGCGGCGTCGAAGAAAGACAAATGGACGGGTGTGGTCAATCCGCCCCATTTTCCACCAAAGGTCAGGAGGATCATCTGGCTTTCGATGGCGGGCGGACCGTCGCATCTCGAAACATTTGATCCCAAACCGAAGCTGGCGGAGATGGACGGCAAGCCGATGCCCGAGAGCATGACGAAAGGGAAACAGCTCGCGCAGTTGCAGGGCAAGGAGCTGTTGTGTTACGGCCCGCAGCTCAAGTTCAGGAAGTTCGGGAAGTCCGGCGCGGAGATTTGCGAACTGTTCGAACACATCGGCTCGGTGGTGGACGACATTTGCATCATCCGCTCGATGACCACCGAAGCGATCAATCATGACCCGGCTCACATGTTCATGAACACCGGCTCGCAGATCGCCGGTCGTCCCAGCATGGGCGCCTGGGTTGTCTATGGGTTGGGCTCGGACGCGGAGGAGTTGCCCGGCTTCGTGGTGCTCACGTCGCTTGGCAAAGGCGGCCAGAACCAGCCGATCGCCGCGCGCCAATGGGCGTCCGCTTTTCTCCCCAGTCGTTTCCAGGGCGTGCACCTGCGCGGCAAGGGCGATCCGGTTCTTTACCTCGGCGCACCGCCGGGCGTCACCCGCGAGCAACAACACGACGTGGTCAAGGCCGTGAACGCCATCAATTCAAAATACGATGCCGTCGTGGATGACCCGGAGATTTCAACGCGCATCGCGCAATACGAGATGGCTTTTAAAATGCAGGCGAGCGTGCCGGAGTTGATCGACACCCGCAAGGAACCGCAGCACATTCTCGATCTTTATGGCGGCAAGCCGGGTGACGGTTCGTTCGCCTCGAACTGCCTGCTGGCGCGCCGGCTGGCGGAGCGCGGCGTGCGTTTCATCCAGCTTTACCACAAGGACTGGGACCACCACGGCGGCGTCAAGGAAGGCATAACGCTGAAAGCCCAGGAAGTCGATCGCGCCTGCATGGCGCTGATCACCGACCTCAAACAGCGGGGCATGCTCGCGGACACGCTCATTGTGTGGGCTGGCGAATTTGGCCGAACGCCCATGAGCCAGGGCGGTGATGGCCGCGACCATCACAACGCCGGGTTCAGCATCTGGCTGTGCGGCGGCGGGATCAAGAGCGGACTCATTTACGGCGCGACCGATGAACTGGGTTACACGGCCGTGGAGGACCCGGTGGATGTTCATGATCTGCACGCTACCATGCTCCGGCTGCTGGGCATCGAACACACCCGGCTCACGGTGAAATTCCAGGGCCTGGACGCCCGGCTGACGAACGTTTCCGGCAAAGTGATCGATGGGATTCTCGCGTGAGCCGAATCTGATGCAGTCGGTTCCGTCAACGCTCGCGATTAATCGCCGGGCATTTCTCGGTCGCTCCGGTCTCGGCCTGATGGCGCTGGCGAGCCTGTTGAACCCCGGCCTCGTGCGAAGCGCAGTTACCTCGAAGGCCCGCTGGACGGGCGTGGTGAATCCGCCACATCATCCGCCGCGTGCCCGGCGGGTCATCTTCCTTTACATGTCGGGCGGACCGTCGCACCTGGAGACGTTCGATAACAAACCGCAGCTCGCCAAACTGCACGGGCAACCGATGCCCGAGTCATTCACCAAAGGACAGCAAGTCGCCCAGCTTCAAGGTCAGGACTTGGCTTGTTTTGCGCCGCAGTTTGCCTTTTCGCGACACGGACGGTCGGGCCAGGAAATCAGCGAACTGTTTCCGCATATCGGCACTGTGGCCGACGACCTCTGCATCATCCGCTCGATGGTCACCGATGCCATCAACCACGATCCGGCGCACACGCTCATGAACACCGGCACGACCATTTCGGGGCGGCCTTCGATGGGTTCCTGGGTGTTGTACGGCCTCGGCAGCGAGAGCGAGAATTTACCCGGCTTCGTCGTGCTGACCTCCACCGAGGGCCGCAGCCCGCAGCCCATCTCGACGCGCATGTGGCACAGCGGCTTTCTGCCCGGACAATTTCAGGGCGTGCATTTGCAGTCCAAAGGCGACCCGGTCCTCTATCTCAACCGTCCCCCCGGCGTCAGCGAGGCCCAACAACACGACCTCGTCACGGCCGTGCAATCGCTGAACCGCTCGCAGCGGAGCATCGTGGACGATCCGGAGATTGCCACCCGCATCGCGCAATACGAAATGGCTTTTCGGATGCAAACCTCCGTGCCCGGCCTGATGGACGTGGCCAACGAACCGAAACACATCCTCGACCTTTACGGCTGCCAACCGGGCGATGGCACGTTCGCTTCCAACTGCCTCCTTGCGCGCCGCCTCGCCGAACGCGGGGTGCGGTTCATCCAGCTTTACCATCGCGACTGGGACCATCACAACGACCTCGTCAAATTCATCCGCCAGAACGCGGCTCACGTGGACCGCGCCACTGCGGCCCTCATCCAGGACCTGAAGCAACGAGGCATGCTCGACGACACGCTCATTATCTGGGGCGGCGAATTTGGCCGGACGCCGATGGCCCAGAAAGACAAAGGTGGGCCGGGTCGCGACCATCACATGAAAGGCTTCTCGATGTTCCTGTGCGGCGGCGGCGTCAAGGGCGGACTCACTTACGGAGCGACGGACGAACTCGGCTACAACGCGGTGGAAAATATCGTCCACGTGCACGATCTGCACGCCACGATCCTGCACCTGCTCGGCATCGACCACAAACGGCTCACGGTGAAATTCCAGGGGCTCGACCTGCGCCTGACCAACGTGGCGGGCAACGTCGTCAAAGACTTGCTCGCCTGATGCGAGACCACGAGACCCTTTAATTTTTTTCGCACGCGTTTCCGATTGGCGAAGTTGCTGCGACCGACGTTTTGCGCACAGTCGCGGCCCGGTGGCGGAGCGCGGCCGTGTCGAAGACCAGCCGCAGCAACGTCGGCAGTCCCACACGCTCGAATTCATTCCAATGCCTCCGGGCTGCCGAAGCTGCTGCGAGTAGCAGACTGGCGCTTCATGCTGCGCTTGACCTCAGTCAGGTGTTCTGAACATCCGTGTTTCCGATTCTTGCCACGCCGGCAGACACTTATTCGGTCAATAGCAACCTATCTCTTCGTTCAGCTTACTACTGTATCTTCGCGGACATTGAATGCCGCGAAAATCTTCGAACCCATTTGGCGATTACCGTTTCCGACGAGAAGAAGGACTCGCTAATTAGAATCGTTAAGGGCGAAGGAGCTTTGGAGGGATTTGCGCTCGGCGAAACACTTTATCGAACCATCGTGCGATCGCTTCAGAATCTGGATCGCGACCGCTTGAAAAAGTCAGCAGTTGAATTTCGTCCTTGAGAACACCGAGCGGTTCCGCTGCGCTTCGCAGAGGCCCGGTCCGGAGCGCAGCTCTATTAGCCGCAGCAACGTCCGCAGTTCCACTCGGTCGAGTTCATTCCCACGCGTCCCGGCTGGCGAAGCTGCTGCGACTCGCTTTCGGACACGAATCTTGTTACTCAACAGTCATGGCAATCAATGAGCCATCCGACAGCTTGCCGTTGGCCGATGTCTTCCGCGCTGCGAATGAATTGGTGGCCGCAGGTCTGATTGAAGACTGGGCGCTCGGCGGCGCGCTGGCGGCTATTTACTACGTGGAGCCGTTCACGACTTACGACGCGGACATTTTCTTCATCTCGAAAGACAAAGGCCTGACTGCCGGCGTCCCGGCCATCTCCAGCCATCTTCAATCACAAGGTTGGCAAGTCGAGCGCGAACACCTTCTGGTGCGCGGATTTCCGGTCCAGTTTCTCGCCGCCGGCGGCCTGGCCGAGGAAGCCGTGCGCGAAGCCGAACGAATTGATTACGAAGGCGTGCCTGCCAAAGTTTTTCGCGCCGAACACATCGTGGCCATCGCCGCCAGCGTGGGGCGTGCGAAGGACAAGGCGCGCATTGAGCAACTGCTCCGACAGGCTGACCTCGACAAAACCTATTTGGAAAACGTGCTGCAACGGCATAAACTGAAGTTGCCGAAGATATGAAACCGGAGATGCGCCAAAAACTCGCTCGCGAACCGTTTGCGGAAAAAATCCGCAAGGTGGCGCAACTGATTCGTCTCGCAAAGACTTTCCCGCGTCGCGCCGCTCGACAGATTTCGGGTCACCCTTCAGGCAAGTGAGAACCAGCAAGGCCTCAAAGACTCCGGCGTTCGTGATTCGGGCCGAACGTGCTTTTCGCCGAGCAGCGCGGAACGTTAGGTCTAGATCTGAACACCGTGCACTGAAGCTGCCCGTGATTGTCTGGCAGGATGGCAAAGTGGTGGAGAAACCTGCCTGAACCTCGTGCTGAGTTGAATCCTGTGGGGACTCATCCCCTTGCGACAATAGAAAAGTTGGCCGATACGCTTGAAGTAAAAGTATGAAGAACATCACTAGCAATAAAAAGCAGTTGTCCCCAAAACAACGTGATGAACTGCTCAGAGCATTGAAAGCCCGTTTTGAGAAAAACCTGAACCGCCATAAAGGTCTTAAGTGGGCTAAAGTCCAAGCAAAGCTGGAAGCGAATGCTGAAAAGCTGTGGTCACTCAATGAAATGGAAAGAACCGGCGGTGAGCCGGATATGGTTGGTCATGATAAAAAGACAGGCGAATACATCTTTTTTGATTGTTCAGCGGAAAGTCCTAAAGGCCGCACCAGCGTTTGTTACGACCGTGAAGGGCTGGAGTCCAGGAAAGAACATAAACCGAAAAATAAGGCCATTGATATGGCAGCGGCCATGCGCATTGAGCTTTTAACGGAAGAAGAATATCGAGAGCTGCAAAAACTCGGAAATTTCGATACAAAGACGTCGAGCTGGGTGAAAACACCTTCTGATATTAGAAAACTCGGCGGCGCGCTCTATTGTGAGCGCCGCTACGGCCGCGTCTTCGTGGGTCACAACGGTGCGCAGTCTTACTATAGCGCCAGGGCGTTCCGCGGCTCGCTCAGGGTCTAAATTTTGCTCAGACCGCGTCTCGCGACCTCTCGGAAATTCATGAAACGCATCCAAGGTTACCACCTCATCACGCCGGGCGACCTGCACTGGCGGCCCTCCAACCTGATGCGCATCCCGAACGCGGATTATCTGGAGCGCACCGGAAGCGAGAATCTCGGCGCGCGGCTCTGGCGGTTGCCGCCCAGAAGCGCGAACGCGCTGCACAAGCGCACCCGCGCGGAGGAGTTTTATTTCGTGCTGGAAGGCACGGGCCGCCTGCGCGTGGGCGATGAGACGTTGACCGTGCCGCGCTACGGCGGCGTGCTGGCCGGGCCGGACCAGTTGCGCTAGGTGTTCAACGACACCGACGCCGAGATGCTCTGGCTCATCGTGGGCGCGCCGGAGGAAGTGGAATTCCTGCCCGACGCAAAGACCAAGTCAGACATGTCGCGGATTTATCCGGTTGACCCGAAACAATTGCCAAAGGAATTGGCCGGCGTGGAATGGCCGCCGAAGAGTTAAGCGTGTGAGGGCGGAGCGTCACCCGCTCAGCTTCAAAGGATTTCACTGCTGGTCGGGTATTTCAGCCTCGACCAGTTTGGCCAACAGGGTCAGTGATTCCTGCCAGCCGAGATAGCACGCCTCGGCGGGAATGGCCGCGGGGATTCCTTCCTGCGTGATGTTCAAATCAGTTCCGCAGAATACCTGCTTCAAGATGATCGTCGTCTGCATTTCTCCCGCGAGATTCGGATCGTCGAACTTGTCCGTGTAGCGGATGCGCTCGCGGGGCTTCAGCTCCAGATACGTTCCGCCGAAGGAGTGGCTCTTGCCGGTGGTGAAATTCGTGAACGACATCTTGTATGTGCCGCCGACTTTAGCGTCCAAGTGATCGACCTCGCCCGTAAATCCATTCGGTGGAAGCCACTTGGCCATCGCGTCCGCATCCAGGAACGCCCGATAAACTCGCTCCTGCGTCGCGCGGAGCACTCGATGAAGTCGAACGGTGTTTGTGTTGTTTGTTGTCATATTTTTTGTTTTCGTTTTTCATCATTACGACGAACGGAGTGATTGATTCAGGACATTAATCGCAAAGAATTCGCGCGGCCAATGGCTGGTCCGCAGGAAACTGCTCACCAAAGCACCGTGGCGAACATGACGGGAAACAGAATTCCAAACAAGCCAGCTCCAGCGCAGGCGAGTTGGCAGTGTCCTGATTTGGTTGTAGCGTCGGCGCTGTGCGCCGATTCATCGAGCCAACTCGCCGGCAGTGTCCTGATTTGATGTAGAGTCGAGCCTATGGTTCACTTGCGCGCTCGATTCAGCCATGCTCTACTGCCGCATGGCGCTATCATACCCGACCCTCATTCCCGGACTTCGCAGCCCGTTCGATCAGGTCAAGGGCATCGTTTATTTCGGTCGCATGCTGGACAAGATCCGGCTTGCGGCGGCGGGGAAATTGCCGGAGGCATGGCAGGCGACACGGGGCACTGCCTCGAAGCGGAGTTTTGACTCGCGCTGCTGCAAGTTCCTGCACATTGATTACGCAGCGTTCGAAGCGGAAACTCTTAAAGGCGGCAGCGATGAGGAGTTGCTCGCGTGGGCGTTCGTGCATGGCCGTCAGCCGAGTGAGGAGGAAATCGAAGTGTGGAATGGATTCATGACCAAATACGGCTGGCGCGATGCCGGGACGCAGCGATTGCATGAGCGGCTGGCGGAGATTGGTCTGCCTCCAGGCACGGTGCAGACGATGTTTGAATTCATCGATTTGGATGAAGGTCGGCGTCAGGCTGGTCCGCGATGAAGTTATCCCGCCTTCGCGAGATCGAGGAAGACGATGATCGACGGATTGCCGACGGGGGTGTAATGGCCGGTGAAGGCCAGGCCGCCCGTTTTGCGATCCACGCGGAAGGCGGCGATGTTGTCGCCGCGCTGATTGCAGGAGTAAAGGAACTGGCCGGTGGGGTCGAAGTTAAAGCTGCGCGGGTAGTTCCCCCGCGTCCATTCCTCACCCACGAAGGTCAGCCCGCCGTTTTTGCCGACGGCGAAGATCCCAATGCTGTCGTGCAGGCGGTTGCCCGCATAGACGAACCGGCCATCAGCGGAAACCAGTATCTCGGAGCAGAAATTGCTGCCGGTGAATCCAGGCGGCAGGCTGGAGATGGTCTGCCGCGCGGCGAGCCGTCCCTTCCCGGCGTCGTAGTCGAACAGGACGATGTTCGAGGCTTCTTCCTGAATGGAATAGAACCAGCGTCCATTCGGGTGGAAGTGGAAATGCCGCGGCCCGTCTCCCGGCGGCAGCGAGATCGCGGCGGGATCATTCGGAGTGAGCACGCCCTTCTGCTGGTCGAACTTCCAGACAAAGATTTGATCCAAGCCCAGATCGACGTGCAGGACGAAGCGCCCCGAGGGATCGGCCTGGATCATGTGAGCGTGCGTGCGGTCGTGGCCGCTGATGGCGAAACTTCCGGAAGGAGCATTCGTCGCCTTGGTGGGTCCCAGCTTTCCGGCATCCTTCTTGATGTCGGTGGCGGCCCCCACGCTGCCGTCAGGCAGGATCGGCAACACCGCCACGGATCCGGAGAAATAATTGGCCACCAGAAGGAATCGTCCGGACGGATGCGCGCTCACATAGGTGGGACCTTCACCACCGGAACGAACGGTGTTGAGCAGTTTCAACTGCCCGTCGGCTCGATTGATGGCAAAGGCGCTGACCGTTCCCTCTTTGCCGTCGCCTACTCGGTCCGTTTCGTTCGCGGAATACAGGCGAGTCCCGGCGGCATTCAAAGCCAGGCAGCTCGGGCTCGTCTCCAGCTCATAGATGCCGTTCGGTATCATGACTCCGGTGGTGCGATTCACCCGGAACAGGTGAATGCCCCGTCCATTTCCGGGAGGCAAATCCACCTGCGTCGGCAGCACATCGCGGAGAGGCGAACTGAAGGTGCCCACGTAGGCTATGAGCGGCCCCCTGGCTTCGGCCGATTGCGCCTTGAGCAAACCCGCCAGCAGCGGTGCGCCCGCTGCCAGCGCAGAGGAAGCCTTCAAAAACGCGCGCCGGGAAACGCCCGGCGGAATCATGTTGGGAGGATGTTGCATGGTTGGTCGAACGGTAAAGGCAATCAGCAGCATGGTCGAGACAAACAGCTTCCGGTGAAAAGACGCCGCCACTTGTGCTTGCCAAGGGCAGGACAGGGATCAAACATCCCGCCCGAACCTGACATCTTATGAACACACGCTTCATCTTCACCACTCTTTCGCTCATCACCACGGCCGCCTTTGCGGCGGAGCTGTCCCCCGTCCCGGCCGAATCCATCGCCAGGAAGAAGGAGCTCCTTTTTTCCGATGACTTCGAGAGCGCCACGCCCGCGAAGCCCTGGCACCGGGTCGTGGACACCTTCGCCTTCGAAAAGGGCTCATTGAAGGGTATGCAGACCCGCGACAAAAACGTTCCCGCTGCCGATGGCAAACCCGCCATTACCGCGCACGCCGCCGTTCACGGTCTGGAGATCCCCACCAAGGACAGCGTCGTCGAAGTGAAGATCCGTTTGGAAGGCGCCACGATGATGGACGTGGAGTTCGACGACCGCAAATACACCGGCTCGCATTACGGACACCTTTGCCGCGCGCAGGTGCGGACGAACGGCGTGACGATCATCGACGAGCGCGACGGCAACATGCGCAATGACATTTACGCGATGAGCCAGGACCCGACGAAGAAAGCCGAACGCGCCAGGCTCCTCGCTGGTCGCCAGGTGACGTATCCTGCGAAGGTCGAGAGCGGCAAGTGGCACACGCTCGTCGTCGAGACCGTTGGCGAAGAAATGCGCGTGGCCCTCGACGGCAACCCTGCCGCTTACCTGAAATCCTCGGGCATCGGTCACGCGACCAAGTCGAAGATAGAACTGGGCGTCGCCGGCAAAGACGGCTACTTCGACGACATCAAGGTTTGGAACGCCGAACCAGCGAAGCCGTAATCGGGCGGCAGATATTGCCTGATGACCGCGCTCATTCTTCGCCGTCGTAATAATCCAGCGCCTCGGAGCGGAGGATGCAGCGTTCCGGCGAGCGCACACCCCATTTCCTGCTGTCGGGATAATAAACCGACTCGCCAATCGGATTGTCCGCCACGACGTAAAGAATCAGATCCTGCGAGCCATCGTTAATGAGTTGGTGCGGTTCGTTCGGCTTGAAGAGGAATGCGTCGCCTGGTTCGATGGGCGTCTTGCCATCCTTGTGCCGAACGATACCCGTGCCGGAAATGACGTGGTAAAATTCCCATTGCGCGCTGTGCAAATGATAGGGGTAAGGAGTCTTGCCCGGCGCGACGCGGACGATCTCAACGTCGAAGGGATGCCGCTCAAGCAGATCCGTGGACTGCGGCTTGCGCCCCAATGCTTCCGAGACCTCCTTGCCCGCGCCGGTGAATTTTCCTTTGGGCGAAGACCAGGTTTCCTCAGCAAGCCGGTTCGTGTTTATTTTTTTCATAGGTTTCAGGCGTTCTGGCCGCCATCGAGGGCAGGCGCCGCACCCGTGAGCGAGGTGATCTTGCCCGCAGGTTTCTCATACCCGCGTTGGGGCGAATCAACGCAGGCCGCCGGCGACGAGCAGTGTTTCGCCCGTGATCCACGCCGAATCCGAGGAAGCGAGGAAGACGGCGGCAGGCGCGATGTCCTGCGGCTGTCCGATGCGGCCCAGCGGAGTTTGCGCCTCGACCTGTTTACGAAAATCACTCTCGGCGATGCCGGCAGAACGCACACCTTCGGTTTCCACCATGCCAGGGTTGAGGGCATTGACGCGAATCTTGCGCGGCCCAAGTTCCTTGGCCAGCGACTTCGTCACCGCATCCACCGCCGCCTTGGTGCCGCTATAAACCGAGCCGCTCGCAGGCGCAGAGGTGCTGGCAACCGAACTGATGTTGATCACGCTGCCGCCTTCGGAGTTGAACTGCTTGACCGCTTCCTGGGTTGCGAGAATCAAGCCGAGAACGTTCAGGTTGAATTGCCGGTGGAAATGCTCCTCCGTCACTTTCTCAAGCGGGAGAAATTCGTAAACACCCGCATTGTTGACCAGGATGTCGAGCGCGCCGAACGTTTTCTTCGTCTCGGCAAACAGGCGTTCGATGTCCGCCTTCTTGGACACGTCAGCCTGCACCGCGACGGCCTTGCCGCCGTTGCCGGTAACCTCAGCGACGACCTTGTCTGCGCCTGCTTTGCTCGAAGCGTAGTTGACGACGACGGACGCACCTTCGGCGGCCAGATGCTTTGCGATGGAAGCGCCGATCCCTTTGGATGCGCCCGTGACGACAGCGACTTTGCCGCTGAGTTTTTTGGTATTGGTTTTCATTGTGTTGAATTTCGTTTGGGTTTTCGCTTTTTAACAGAAGAGAACGGAGACAACCGAGAAAGTCTCTTGTTTCTGGTTTGGGTGAATCAGAAGATTACGATTATGAGAAAGATTATGAGTAAGAACTTCAGGTGCACGAGGCCCTCACCCTGTCCCTCTCCCATCCGATGGGAGAGGGTGGCCGAAGGTCGGGTGAGGGATTAGTTCAGGTCAAACAAAAGGACTTGGGCCGGGTTCACCGCGCTAAGTCCGCGGCCAGGATTGGACGCTCACGGTTTAAACAAACCGCCGAACGACTGGCGGTATGCCCAAAGTAGAAAGAGCGCAAGCACGCTGACCACCACAGCCAGTGGCAGTCCGGTGGGTTCGAGGAAGATGTGAAACAACAAAATGTTCACGATCACCGGACCAAGGAGAGTCAAGCCCAGCGGCACAAACCGTCCGAGCAGACACAACGCCCCGCCGGCAATTTGCAGGATCGCCACGACGTAAAAGTAGTGGCTCACGAAGAGCGCCTTCATGAAATCGCCGGCCAGACCTTGCGGCGGCGGCAGAGGAATGAACTGCAGGAAAGCGTTCAGACCGAACACGACGAAGGTGAGTCCAAGCAGACTCCGGGCGATGATGCTCAGGATTTTCATGTTTGTTTGTGTTTTGGGTTCTGGATGGTTTTTGAACAGGAGAAAACGGAGATAACGGAGAATTACTCTGTTTCCTCCGTTACCTCCTGTTCAGCGTTTAACTCAGGTCGAACAAAAGGACTTGCGCCGGTTTTGTCGCGCTCAGTTCCAGTCCGCTCTCTTCGCTGATTGCCGCAGCATCGCCGCCGCTCAGTTTTTTTCCGTTCAGCGACACTTCGCCTTCGGCCACATGAACCCACGCATGGCGTCCGGGCGCCACTTTGTGCGTGACGCGATTGTCCGCGTCGAGTTTGGCCAGCCAGAGGTCGGCATCCTGGTTGATGGCGATTGACCCATCGCGGCCCGTCTTGCTGGTGACCAGATGCAGCTTGCCGGTGGCGGCGTCCTTCATCGACTTCTCCGCGTAACGCGGCGTCAGGCCTTTGCGCTCGGGCAGAATCCAGATTTGTAACAAATGCACCGCCTCATCCTTCGACGGATTGAATTCGCTGTGTTGCACTCCGGTGCCGGCGGCCATGTATTGCACCTCGCCCGGGCGGATCACACGCCCGTTGCCCATCGAGTCCTTGTGCTCCAGCGCGCCGCTGAGGATGTAAGTGATAATCTCCATGTCCCGATGCGGATGCGTTCCGAAACCCATCCCCGGCATGACGAGATCATCGTTGATGACGCGCAAGCTGCGGAAGCCGATCCATTGCGGGTCGTAATAATCCGCGAAACTGAAAGTGTGATAGGTATCGAGCCAGCCGTGTTCGGCGTGCCCTCGTTCGTTTGCTTTTCGTATTTTCATCATGGCAAGACAGTGCCACACGAGCAGTGGACCTGGGAAAGACCATGTTTCTTGCCTCAGCATAAGTAAAGGGTATGGTGCTCGCCTAGATTGGTGCTCGGAAATACTCGCCAAGTGTCCATTTTGAACTGTCCACTTTTCTCAAAGATTTGTTGCCAACTAACGCCAAGAAGCTTAGCTTTGGTTGGCATGCTAGACGAAAAAACGATTTTGGAACTTCAGGAGAAGATTAGTGCCAAGTACAAGGCCGACGTTGCCGCGATCAAACGAGTGATTCACTTATTGCGTAAGAATAAGTTGCGAGCGGATGGGACGGCAAGACTCCGGCGTCGAAAGCTTATTCCTAATCCGATTCCAGCTAAGACGTTAGATCAGTCGCATATCGGCGCTGAAGAGCAGATTGAGACTTCAAACGGTCATTTAAACCAAGAAAATCTGGAGAATGACATTCTTTCCGTAGTTAGTCGTTTTGAAGACACTTTCACTTTTGCTGACCTCATGGCGGCCATAAAACGGTACTTAAACGGGCGGGAGATAGACCGAAAGACTGTGTCCTGGGTGATCTACCGGAACAAGGGAAAGTATATAAAAATCGTTCGGCCAGGACGCGGTCAGAGAAAGGCTATTTATGCAAAGCTAGATATTTAGCAGGGGCGGCGGGAAAGCCGGGATACCCATTAGTATCCCGAAAGTCATCACGGACTCACCCGCCGTTCCCTGCGACCAACTTGGGTTGCTGCTAGCCTGTCTCGCTAGAGGGCAACTTGTAGAAGGGGGCGTAGGTGCATGTGCCTCGCCCCCCGCACTATTTAGATCCTATAGAAAACCCAAAGAAATGCAATGTTTTATACTAGCCCTTCCGTGCTTCTAAAAGGAGAACGCGCCTAACCCATTGAGTCTTAGGCAACCCGCTTTTGCGGACCGCTTCAACAATTTCTTTGTATTCGGGAGGCGATACCCGCGTCGAAACGAACTTCCCACGGGCCTCGCTCCTGTTGAGTTTTGGGCGGGTTTTGATCCGGTCGAGCAGATGCGCAAACAAGGCCCGCGGCAGGTTGCTGCGCTGGATACGGGGCATGGCTTAATTGCCGTAGAAGCCGTGCGTCAGTGCGGATTTCAGTTTTTCAACTTCGGCGGGATCGTCGGATTCAACCATGCGCCGCGCGAGCGCGGACAATTCGTCTCCGGCAAGCTGCCGGGTGCGCGCGAGTTCAACGGCAAATTGAATCACACGCGATTGTTCGCTGGGCGGCAGGTGCTTGATCTGTTCAATGACGGCTTTCGCGGTCATGAGTGAAACGATACCGGAAAAGTCACTTCGATCAAACGAATTAACGATCCTGCGGACGCAGTCGCGGTCCGGCAGAGTCCATAACCGGTTCTCCCAAGCCGCCAAATTTGTTTTTACGACCTCCCTCACCCGGCCCTCTCCCCACGGAGAGGGAGTCCGCCATCGTCCGTCTTAGGTTTGCTCGACGACGTTCCTGCCATCTCCGCCATACGACATTCCAAAAACGCGGCGAACGATTCTCCTTCTCCCCGGGGGAGAAGGCCGGGATGAGGGCGAGCGTCAAAACCATTTTCTATCCGTGGTTGAATTCTCTGCGGCTCTGCGGTTCAAGTCAGAGCTGCAGTCCTTGAAGACTACGTGGCCAGCTTCATAAACCTTTTCGCCATCTCCGGCCCCTTGCCTTCCTCCTCGTGTTTGAAGAAAATGAATGCCTCACGCCAGTCCTGCTCGTGCACCCGTTTCGCCCACGCCTTCAGCTCCGCATCGCCGTAATCGGGCCGACGCAACCGCAGATAGCCCCAGTCCGACGTGGATACGAAGGGGATTTCAAGGTCGTTCTCCGCTTCCGCGATGCAGAGAACGGCCCGATGATCGCGTAACAGGCCGAAGACTTCGTCGTCGAACCACGATTGATGGCGGAACTCGAACGCCGCGCGGCGGTCCGACGGCAGCAACGCAAGAAACTCGCGCAGCCGCGGCGCATCCTTCCTCAAATACGGCGGCAACTGAAACAGCAACGGTCCGAGGCGCTCTTTCAGCGCCCCGGCGACTTCGAGCAAATACGACATTGAACCATCTGCGTCCTTGAGCCGTTGGTGGTGTGTGATGCGCTGCGATGCCTTGAGCACAAACATGAAATCGGCGGGGACCTCATTCGCCCAGGCTTCCAACACCGACGCCTTGGGCATGCGATAGAAGGTGTTGTTGATCTCAACCGACCGAAAACGCTCACCGTAGAAGTGGAGCATCTGTTTGTCCGGCAGGTCATCGGGGTAGAACCTGCCCTTCCACTCCTTATAGGAATAGCCGCTGGTGCCGACGTAGAGGTTCATAGGCTTGTAGTTTGATGGGATGATGCGGGTAGCAAGTCTTGCTGGTCAAGAACCGGGAGCACACCCGCCTCGGGTGTTGCCGGACGCGCCTCGCGTTCAGCTCTCTCGCGCCACGCTTGTCTCAGTGCTCGAAACTTTCTGTCGTGCACTCGAAGTTTTCCGCGAGGCGCGGAAAACGGCACGCGGGGGCGCGTGTGATCCCCATTTCAAGTGCATCGTGCCGGCTTAGATCACTTTTCCGATCCAGTCCGTGAACGCGTCCAGCAGTTCGTCTCTGACTTCCGAATCCTTGCGTCCTGTGCGGGCAGGCACGTGAAACGAATGATCCGCATCTTGAAACAACTTGAGTGTCGCCCGGGCGCCGAGTCGTTCGCAAAGCGGTTCCAAAAGCTGCAGGTTCGCGAATTCATCACGAGTGCCTTGCAGGAACAACATCGGAATTTGCACGTCGAAGAGATGCTTTGCCCGTTCGTCCGACGGCTGTCCGGGCGGGTGAAGCGGGAATCCGAGAAACACGAGTCCGCGCACTCCGGGCAAAGGCGACACGGCCTGCGCCTGCGACGTCATGCGACCGCCAAACGATTTGCCACCGGCGAAAAGAGCAAGCGGCAACCGTGAGGCTTCCAGCACGGCCGCGCGGACGGTGGCCTGAGCCAGTTTCGGGGCGTCCGGCCGTTTTGAGCCCTGCTCCATATACGGAAACTGATAGCGCAGCGTGGCGGTGCCGCGCTCGGCAAGTCCTTTCGCGATGGCCGTCATGAACGGATGCGTCATTCCGGCCCCGGCACCGTGCGCCAGCACGCAGCACGCCTGCGCCTCCCGGGGCGCCTGGAGCAGGCCGGAGACGCGCTGCGCATCATGCACCGGTATGGTGACAGGTTGTGGCTCCGCGGAATTCATCGATGCGAATTCGAATGTGGATCACGAATAAGCAAATGGAAGAAAAATCCCGCGAGTTGGCCGGTCGCGGTCGCCTGACAAGATTCTTCGTTTCCTTTGTTGCCTTGGTGTAGAAAACTCTGTCATGCATCCACTGTACCACAAAGCTGATGACTTGAGCCGCGTGGCTATCGGCGCAGCCATTGAAGTTCACCGACTGAAAGGGCCGGGCCTGATCGAGAGCATTTATGAGCGTTGTCTGATGCGTGAATTCGAGCTCAGGAATGTTGCCACCGTCAGCCAGCGACTCGTAAGAATCGAATACAAAGGCCTTGTGTTCGACGAGCCGCTTCGTTTCGACGTTCTGATTGAGGGCTCTTTGCTGCTGGAACTCAAATGTGTGCAGGAGATTCTGCCAATCCACAAAGCACAGCTCCTGAGTTATATGAAGCTCCTGGACGTTCCGCTTGGCCTTATCATCAACTTTCACGAGGTGAAGTTGACCGATGGCGTGGCGCGGATGATTCTGCCCGAGGCCAATCGTTGACTCAGGGCTGCGACGCCTGAAATCGGAACAGAAGAAAACGAAGACAACGAAGGCTTTGTCCAGATCCCGCGCTTGTGACCTTGCCATCAAATTCGTTGGCCAGTGATGATCGGCGGTGATAGCCTCCGGACAACCGCGACTCTTAATTAATGCCCTCGCGCACAGCTCAAATAGCCCAGGTTGGCAAACGGAAGATTGAACTTTCGAATCTGACGAAAGTTCTTTTTCCCGACGACCACATCGTCAAAGCGCAGCTCATTGAATATTACCTCAAAATTGCGCCGACGATTCTGCTGCACCTGAAAGGGCGGCCATTGTCGCTGGTGCGGTATCCGGACGGCATCGGCGGGGAGTCGTTCTTTCAGAAAAACCGGCCGGATTGGGCGCCTGACTGGATCCAGCATGTGACGCTCGGCGAAGAAAAAAAGGATTACGTTATCGCGACCGAGGAAGCGTCGCTCGTCTGGCTGGCGAACCTGGCGTGCATCGAACTGCACCAGATGCATTCGCGCGCGCCGCATTTTGACAAGCCGGATTACATCGTGTACGACTTCGACCCGCCGGAGAATTTCAAGTTTCCGGATGTCGCAGGCCTTGCTCTGGAATTCAAAGAGCATCTCGAGAGTTTCGGCTACCATCCGTTCGTCAAGACGACGGGA
The DNA here is from genome assembly GCA_003219345.1 of Verrucomicrobiota bacterium. GTDB lineage: Bacteria > Verrucomicrobiota > Verrucomicrobiia > Limisphaerales > AV2 > AV2. Next base: position 7,334 of record QHOP01000302.1, on the reverse strand, counting down.
CGCAAGGGTTTGCACGTCCTGGCGCCGATCGAGCCGAAGTGGGAATTTCACAAAATATTTGAGGCAGCCAAGGCCGTTGCCCAGCCGTTCGTGGATTCGCACGCGTCGGTATTGACGCTGCAGATCAGGAAGGAACACCGGAAAGGCAAGGTTCTGCTCGATGTTTACCGCAACCGGCAATCACAAACGATCGTCGCCTCCTACAGCGTGCGCGGACTTCCCGGCGCGCCGGTTTCGACTCCGCTGCATTGGGAGGAGCTGGAGTCTATTGAAAGTCCCAAGGCGTTCGATCTTCACAGCGTTCCCCGGCGGGTCATGCAAAACGGGGACCCATGGGAAGCAATCGCCGCCTACGCAGCGCCGATTCACACGGAAAAGAAAGAGCCGAAGCGCCCCCTCACCCCGTCCCTCTCCCCCGTTGGGGGCGAGGGTGCCCGCAGGGCGAGGGAGGGTGCGCGCACCTTCAAAACGCCGGAACAGCTCGAAAGCTATTCCAGGAAACGCAGCTTCGACAAGACAGCGGAGCCGCCGCCTCCGCCCCTCTCCCCATCCGATGAGGTGAGGGGAACGGGAAGCGCTTTTGTCGTTCACCGGCATCATGCTTCCCGGCTGCATTATGATTTGCGATTGGAACAAAACGGCGTCTTGAAATCGTGGGCTGTTCCCAAAGGGTTGCCGCCGAGGCCCGGCATCATGCGGCTGGCGGTCAATGTGGAGGATCATCCGCTGGAATACGTCCATTTCGAAGGCGCGATTCCCAAAGGCGAATACGGCGGCGGTATGATGTGGAAATTCGCGCAGGGCCGGTACGAAATCACCAAACAGAAAAAGGACGGATTCTATTTTCGTTTGCAATCGCGCGAGTTGAACGCCGAATATCGCACGCACCATACCCGGGAGAATCAGTGGCTGCTCGAACGCGTGGACAACCCGCAAACGGACTGGCTGCGTGATCCGATTGAGCCGATGCTGGCGCGGGCCGCGGACAAGCCGCCGGATTCCGAAGATTACGTTTACGAGGTCAAATGGGACGGCATTCGCGCGATGATTTCTTTGGATGAGGGACAAATAAAAATTCGCGGTCGCAACGGGTTGGATGTGACCGAACAATTCCCTGAATTGCTGATTCCCGAACAGGCGTTTCGCGCAACCTCCGCGCTGTTTGACGGAGAGATTGTCTGTCTGGAGGCGGATGGAAAGCCCAATTTCCGAAACGTGATCCAGCGCATGCAGCAAAAGACGGAAGGGGGAATCGAACGCGCCAGGGCCAAACACGCGGCGGTGTGTTATGTGTTCGATTGCCTTTACCTGGATGGACGCCCGATTGTTAATGAGCCGCTGACAAGGCGGCGCGAGTGGCTGCAAGACGCGATCAAAAAGGGGTCGGCTTATCGCGCGAGTGAGGTCGTCGAAGAAGGAGCGGCTTTCTTCCAGGCCGTGAAAGAGATGGGTCTCGAAGGCATCATGGCCAAACAGCGCAACAGCCCGTATCTGCCCGGCAAGCGAAGCGACTCGTGGTTGAAGATTAAAACGCGACAGACCCTGGAGTGCGTGATCATCGGTTACACGAAGGGCAAGGGCGACCGGGAAGCGAGTTTCGGCGCGCTGCACCTGGCAGAAGCAAACGGCGATGAGCTTAAGTATCTCGGGAAAGTCGGAACGGGATTTGATAATGATTCATTCAAGGCTGTTGCCGCTGAATTGCAAAAGGTAAAAACGATCAAAAGGCCAATTAAAGAGAAACCGCCCGATGATGCGCGGTCTGTCTGGATTGAGCCGAAACTGATGTGCGAGGTGCAATTCGCTTCATTGACCACAGAAGGCCTGTTGCGAGAAGCGGTATTTGTGAGGCTGAGGCCGGATCTGGGATTCCAAATCAAACCTTGAATGGCGGGTGAAACCGGGGTAGGCTCCCTGCCTGTTCGCCAAACCTATGAACGCAACCATCGACCTGAAACGAGGTGTGTTATGAGATCGATCTGGAAAGGGCACATTCGATTTTCTTTGGTTACCATTCCGATCCGGATCTACAACGCCGTGGACACGGAAGAAACGATCCGGTTCAACCAATTGCACAAGGACGATAACGGCGCCGTTGGTTACGAAAAGAAATGCAAGAAGTGCGGGAAGGCGCTCACGACGGAAGAGATCGTCAAGGGTTATCAGTTCGAGCCGGAACAATACGTGATCGTTTCGCCGGACGATCTCGCCAAGATCAAGCTCAAGAGCACCAAAGTTATCGAAATCGAAGGATTCATTGACGCCGGCGAAGTCCATCCCTCGCTGTATGAATCGCCGTATTTCGCCGGCCCGGACGGATTGGTCGCGACGAAAACCTATTCCTTGTTGAGCGAGGCACTGAAGGCGAGCGGGAAAGTGGGCATTGGTAAAGTCGTTTTGCGCGATCGCGAGGAAGTCGTGATGATTGCGCCCCTGGACGGCGGACTCGTCCTTTATAAATTGCGGCAGCAGAGTGAAGTGCGGAAAATGGAGAGCGTTCCGCAGATCGAGCACAAAGCAGTGAACAAGGATGAATTGAAACTCTCGATCAGTCTGGTGGAATCCATGGCCTCAACTCTCAAGGAACTCGATTTGACGGATCGCTATCGCGACGCGCTGCGCGAGATGATTGAGGCGAAAATTGCCGGCAAGGAAGTGGTAAGCGTTCCCGATGAGGAAAAGCCGGTGGTGGACATTATGACCGCGCTCAAGCAGAGCATCGACCAGGCGAAAGCGAAGAAGAAGCCGATGGAACGAGCCAAGGGCGAGCGCAAGGAAGCGGTCGAAGTCAAGCCGGCAAAGCAGAGGAAACAGAAAGTTGCGTAATGTGATCCGGCCCCTCACCCCGTCCCTTTCCATGAACCGACCCACCCCTGACCCCTCCCAGGAGGGGAACTCGGCAAGCGTGCCCGACATTGACTCCCCTCCTCCGGAGGGGTTGGGGGTGGGTTCATGGCCCCAACTCACGTCCGAATTTTGGAGGTGTTCGCTCTCCATGAACCCGGACGAACATCCAACATCGAACGTCCAACGCCGAACATCGAATGGCAACGCGAATCCTCGCTCACTTCGGCGTTCGTTTTTCGATGTTGGATGTTCGATGTTTTCCCTCGGTTCAGGGGGTTCAACGCGCGAATTTTCATTTCGGGGAATTCTTTCCATGAACCCCCTCACCCCTTCCTTCTCCCCCACTGGGGGAGAGGGTGGCCGGAGGTCGGGTGAGGGGGCCTCTCGGGGTTCAGGGGCTCAATGCGCGAAATTTTTCCGAGAAATCTCTCCCCGTCGGACAGGGTGAAGGGTCGGTGCGCGAATTCGATGGTCCAAATCATAAAATTCCCCGTTCAAGCGTCGAAGTTCGGTTTCAAGCGCGTCAAGAGGCGGGCAAAGGCTGCCCAGGATCCGGATCAGTTGGATTTATTTCCGAAGGCCACGGCGCAAATTCTGGATTTTTCATCCGCATTGAGTCGCTTTGAGCAAGCGCTGATGTTGGACGAACGCGGCGACCTGAAAGCCGCCGAGTTGTACCGGAAGGCGATTGAAGAGCAGGATTGCGTCGCCGATGCCTATTGCAATCTCGGCATTATCGAATCGCAAAAGGGAAACACGGCCAAAGCGTTTGATTGTTTTACGACCTCACTGAAACACGATCCGCGTCACTCTGAAGCGCATTATAATCTGGGTAATTTGTATTGCGATGTGAACGACTTCCGGCTGGCGCAAATTCACTATGAAATGGCGAGGGAGGTGGACCCTTCGTTTGCGAATGTCTATTTCAACCTGGCGCTCGTTCAGGCGATAAACAATGACCTTGGCGCCGCGGTAAGCGCGCTCACCCGGTATCAGGAATTGGTTTCCAAAGATGAGGCGCTCAATGCGGAAGAATTATTGCACAATCTTAAAAGATCATTGGCAGCCGCCAGGAATTCCCGGCCTGGTTCTACGTGATTCCGACAAGCTGAACCGTCGCGCCGCCAGCTTGCTTGCCTGAAGACGGCCAGCGGCTATGCTTCGCTAAGTGGTCTATTTATGAAATAGACCTCTAAGCATGGAACTGCGCCATCTCCGCTATTTCATCGGCGTGGCCGAAGAGGAGAACGTCTCCCGCGCCGCGCTGAAGCTGCACGTGTCGCAACCGGCCTTGAGCCGCCAAATCCGCGATCTGGAGGAGGAACTCGGCTTCCTGCTTTTGGAACGCAGCGCCAAGTCCGTCCGACTGACGGAGGCCGGGCGCGCGTTTTTCACCGAAGCGCGCGCAGTTCTGCAACGCGCGGAGGACGCCGTGAAAGCGGCGCGGGCCATCGCCACCGGCGGGCAAGGCGAATTGCACGTCGGTTACGCGCCGTCGCTCACCGCGCGGATTCTACCGCCGGCGTTGCGCGCCTTTCAGGCCGAGCTGCCGAACGTGCGCGTGAGGTTGCACGATCTGTCCACCGAGGAAATGCTCGCCGGATTGCGCGAGGGCAAATTGCAGATTGCCTTCGTGGTGCGCCTGACGCCCGCCTTGTTGCGCGGACTGCGCTTCGAGGAATTGGCGCGCGACTCGATCTGCCTCGCGGTTGCGCCGAAACATCCGCTGGCCGGGCGGCGCACCGTGACGCTGGCGGAGGTCGCGCGGGAGCCGCTCATCACGTACAGCCGCAAGGATTATCCCGACGCTCACGAAAATCTGGCAGCCATGTTTGCCGCCATCAAAAGCAAACCACGCATCGCGGAGGAACACGACAGTGTCAGCAGCCTGATCGCCGCGGTCGAAGCGGGAAACGGCGTGGCCATAGCGCCGCAATCCCTGACGTGCACCGCCGGGCCGCGCCTGAGACTCATCCCGTTCTCTCCCGCGCCGCCGCCTTTGGTCATTGGCGCCGCCTGGGCCAAAAACGGACTCACGATCGCCGCCGAACGGTTTTTGAAATGTGCGAAGGAAACGACCTTGAAGAAGGAATGATCGCTCGAGCATCAAGAGTTTTTAGCCAGGTATGGCGCCAACGCTCCCGCGCTTCTGCTTCCACCTCGTTGAACAGGACAACTGGCCTTTCATTCAATTGGCCGTCGGCGCACTGGTGCCTGATACCTTGCGGTTGAAGCGTGCCGCTTGCGCTCTCGCACCCGACCACCCTTTACTCGACCCGGAGCAATGCCACTTCGCGGGACGGCGCGGACGGTTCACACTGGAGTTCACCGAGTTGCGGCAATGGAGCGCGGCTGTCCAAAAATAGTTGTCGATGGTTATTGCTATCCCGCCGGAACCCGTCAGGCTGAGCCAGTCTGTCAGATGGCTTGTCGCTTCCAAGGCATGGTGAATCTTCAAGTGAACCTTGTTCAGTGATGATTTTAGACCCGACGTTCGGGAACAGTCTGTGGAAAGTGCTGGTTTGTCGGACACCAAAACATCGCATGAGTAGTAAATTGTTTGTCGGAAACCTTTCCTTCAATACCACCGAAAACGACCTCCAAGACGCGTTCGCCGCGTTTGGCACGGTCACCGAAGCAAACCTGATGATGGATCGCATGACCAATCGCCCCCGGGGCTTTGGCTTCGTGACCATGAGTTCAGCCGAGGAGGCGCAGAAGGCAATTGAGGGATTGAATGGCAAGGATCTGGACGGGCGCGCCCTCACGGTCAACGTCGCCAAGCCGCGCGAAGAGCGCGCGGGCGGAGGCCGTCGCGAATCGGGCGGCGGTGGTCGCAGTCGTTACTAAACACTTTGGGATTTCATGGCGGGGTTCGGCTTGGACCGGGCCCCGCCTTTCTATCTCGCGGCGTCATGTTTGCAGATCGGCCGGATGTCGCGCTGCAAGACAGACAGGTTTTACTCAATCAGCCCATGAAAGAAGAACATATTGAAGTTGAAGGTCGCGTCATGACCGTGCTGCCTGGCACGATGTTCCGGGTGGAATTGGAAAACAAGCACCTCGTGCTGGCCACCATCTGCGGCAAGATGCGCAAGCGTTGGGTGCGTCTTACCGTCGGCGACCGGGTGAAAATGCAGATGTCGCCCTACGACCTGGAGAAAGCACGCATCACCTGGCGGTTGAAGTAGAAACCCGGGCGCGTCCGTCGCTGGTTTCAAGACGTTCGCGCCGGCGTTGGATTTGAATGCGCCGCTCGAGGAGTATGGTTTTGCCCCAAAGTGGGCACCGTCATCCAGCCCAGGGGTTGCGAGGCACGAGCTACCCTGGAATATCAATCAAATGTTTTAAATGTTTTAACAACCGTGAAAGGGTTGCGTCGGATTTCGGGAACATGGATCCAACCCCCTTGGGGTTGAAAATGTTTTTCACCGTTGACCCAGGGTAGCGCGTGCCGCGCAACCCTGGGCTGAGGGATGGAATCCCGTTGGGATTCACGAGCGCGCCATTGATGCCGCTTCGAAGTGTGACGGAGCTCGGATTTCTAACCGACATAATTTCCATTGGCCGGGACAGCCTGAGAAATTGTCCCGTTTGGTTCACGGCCATTGAAGACGATAGAACCGCTGCGGATAGTTCGTGTAGGCAGGGTCGAGGAATTGCCAGACGGGCATAGCTTGCGCCGGCAGCAGCTCCCAATCGGTCAGATTCGTGGATGCAAACACGCTCATGTTCCAGCCGGTGACGTTGGTGAGCGCGAACTGAAAGAGTCCACCGCCCAGCGTGCTCGGGTTCGTCATCACCAGCGACGAGCTTGTGAGCCAGTAGTTGGAGAGGACGCTGTTGAGTTCGCTTTCGTTCACGCGACCGTCGCCGTTGAGGTCGCCGGCGGCGAACAGCGTAGGCACGACGAAGGTCTGATCCGGCCCGTAGGCCACGCCGAGACTGTTCGAAGCCGCGACACGGAAATGATAGGTCCCGCCGGGGATCAGGCCGTCCAATGTCGCGAAGAAAGTGCTGGTGTTGTAACTGGCGGGAAGGTTTACCGACGCGGTGCGGCCGGGATAGGAGGTGTTCAGGCCATACTGGGCGAAAGCAACGGTGGCGAGTCCGTTTGGATTCACGTCGGCGAGGAATTGAACCACGGGCGAACCAGTGACGGCGTTGGTTCCGGAGAAGAACGCGTTGAAACCCAGAACTGCGGGCGAACCTCGCACCAAGACGTTTCGGTTGGTGACGGCAGTATTGCCACTCGAATCGGTCACGCTGTAGCTAAGCGTGTACGAGCCTGGAGCAGCAGTATTCACTGTGCCGGTGCGAACAATACTGGCGGTGAGATCGCCTTCGCACGGATCAAAAGCGGTGGCGCCAGGATCTGTGAAGGGTGTGCCGACGTCCAGGTTCAGCGGATTAGTGCTGATCAATGTGAACTCTGGTGGAGTGATATCTGTCACGATCACCGTGCGTGTGGTTGTGGCGACGGCTCC
>QHOP01000147.1 GCA_003219345.1 Verrucomicrobiota bacterium | reverse complement strand
CAGCGAAGATACAGAAAATGAACGGTTGTCTGGGAAGGTCCTGATCTTAGTCCTGCTCTTCCTCTTTTGATCGTTAGCTTACGAGCATAATCAGGACACCGCCGGTTGTCTCGCTTGTCCAGCCTTCCAAAACCGAGTGGGATGATCATTCTGCCGTGGCTTTGTAAAACCGCCGTGTGAAACTGCCTGCTGCGGTGTCCGTGTATTGCAACGTGCCTTGCGCGTTTGTCTTTGTGACAATTGGAAGCCAGTTCAGGAGATCGGGTGAAGCGTAAATCGTTAGATTTTTCACGGCCGGCCCACTCACGCTCAGGAGCACCGCGCCGTTGGTTGGAGCAGTGAGGGTAATCGAAAGGGGCTGGTTTACGCCGAGGACGGCAACCTGACTGGTCACCGCGCCTGCGCTGTTGCTCGCCACAACCGTGTAATTGCCCGCGTCGGCCGGCTGGACGTTGTCGCGCGTGAAAGAACTGGAAGTAGCGCCGGGGATACTGACTCCGTTGAATTCCCATTGGTAAGTTGGATCAGGAATCCCGCTGGCGACGACCGTGAAGGTTCCAGTTGCTCCGATGTTGACGGCGAGGCTCTGAGGCTGCGCGGTAATCACCGGGGGGTATTGCACTGTCAGCGTGGCGACCACACTGTCAACGCTTCCGGCAGAATTACTGACTCTCACCTTATAGCCGCCGGCGTCACTCGCCTTGGCTGCGCCGATCGTGTAACTGGCAGCGGTGGCGCCCGCAATTGAGGAATTGCTGCGATACCATTGATAAGTGAACGGCGCAGTGCCGTCCGCGCCGACAGAGAACATGACGCTGTTGCCTGCCGTGGTGACCTGGCTTTGCGGCTGCGAAGTAATGGATGGCGGGGCGTTGACGGTCAGGAGCGCGGCCGCACTGGTGATGGTTTCGGCCGCATTGCTCACTACCACGGTGTAATCGCCCGCCTGAGTCGGTTGAGCGTTGGAAATCGTGTACGAAGCACTGGTCGCGCCCGGAATGTTCACGCCGTTCAAGCGCCACTGATAGGACAACGGTTCAGAACCGGACACCACCACGGAGAAAGTCACGGTGCTGCCAGCCAGCGCAGTTTGGCTCTGCGGCTCAGTTGTGATGATGGGCGCTTGCAACGGATAAAGCGCTTCAGCGCCCGTGATGTCGTCGTACGCCAGGGCGTCCAGGTCAGAGATAATACTGTTCATGATGGCGCTCACGGTCTGCCCGGCCTGATCGGGGTGGGCCAGGCCTAGAACATGTCCAAACTCGTGGAGCGCAACCCGGCGCAAGTCGCATAACAGTTGCCCGCCCGACCATCTCAACGGGCCGCGACCATAGACTGTTGAGCTGAAGAAGGCCTGATTCAACTGGTCACCGTCGGACCCCACGCCGGGGCTTTGTGTCGTCGGCGCAAATTGAATCGCTCCAACGTAGGGATTCCAGGTGGAAAGAGCTTGCCGGGCTACCTCGTCCCAGGACGTGTTGCCATCCAGTAGATTGCGCCCTGCGCTGCCCAGCTTGAGCACCATCGAGACGTTACCGTCAGGCCACGTGTAAGGCGGCTCGGCAATGAACGTGTAAGCGCGAGCCGGAAAAAGTGGCGCTGCGCAAAAGAACGATGCGATGAAAAAGACCGGCGCCGCCGTCCGGCACAGAGTTCGCCAAGGCAGAAGCAGTCTTGCGACTTTAGCCGTTGAGTTTCGATTTCCTGAGTGCACGTTTGGACGGTCGTAGCGGCGGTAAGACTTCACTCATGCGCCGGCTTTTTCGCCAGGTGGGAGCGGATGCGTTTCTTGAAATCATCGACCGACATCGGCTCGCGGTCTGCCGGAATGGAAAGGTTGGATCGTTTCGATCCAAATTCCGCGCCTTTGCCGGCGCCGATTTCGGCAACATCTCGCAGCGGTTTGCCATCGTGCATCAACACGATGTCACGGCCGTTTTTGTCGTCTTTGCGCAGGCCGAACTTGCCGTGAAACACCCCCACAACCGGGCAGAACTGAACGCCGTTCCCTTCCACAAAGAGAACCACGCGTTCTCCCGGGTTGAACCTGGGAACGTCAGCGACTTCCAGCGTTACTCCCTCCACGGTCCCGCCGAGAAACTGAAGCGTCACGGACACGCCTGCGTTCCCTTTCAGGACTTCCTGCGTCTCAAATTCGACCAGTGTGAAGATGACTCGACCGGCCGCTACGGAGCGCCATTCTGCGCGTGAGCGAAGGCGCAACCACGGAGGTGGCCTTCGCAACGTTGATAAACAACCACATCATTGCGCAAACGACCACCGCCACACTTCCAAAGCGAATGTTCATAAAAATCCAGGAAACTGCTGGTGAGACGCCCCTCATCCAGACGACTGTTGAACCAATAGTCTCAGAGACCAGTAAAGCATCCGGCTTGCCATGCTCCTGTAGCTTTCGCAACAAGGGGCGTTGACGCGCGTGAGCGAGGCCAAGGAACGGTTCCCTGGTCACGAGGTTCCTGGCGTGTATCGCGCCTCTGAAAGCTCAACTGTTGTCGGTGCCGACAGCAGAGGTTTGGGGGACTCGATCACGCGCCATCGGCAACTCTCCCTTTGCTTTCGCCCGGTCGCTCCGGTAAAAACCGGCCATGCCAACAAATCTTGCCAACCAATGGGTCCTCGTCACCGGCGCCTCCAGCGGGTTCGGCGCCGCGGCCGCGCGCGCGTTCGCGCGCGAAGGTTCCAAACTGCTGCTCGGAGCGCGGCGCGTTGACCGGCTCGAAGCCGTCGCCACCGAAGCAAATAAAGCCGGTTCACCCGCCGCTCACGTTCACGCGCTCGACGTGGCGCAAACAAAGAGCGTAAACGAGTTCGTCGCCTGGGTGAAAACGAAGACCGACCGCCTCGACGTCCTGGTCAACAATGCCGGCGGCGCGAAAGGCATCGACCCCGTCGCACAGGCCAAAGACGAAGACTGGGAATTCATGATGCAAACCAATGTGCTGGGTGTGTTGCGCATGACCCGCGCCTGTCTGCCGCTCATGGTCAATAATCCCGGCAGCACGATTTTGAATATTGGCTCCATTGCTGGGCACGTCGCGTACGAGGGCGGCGCGGCGTATTGCGCGGCCAAGGCGGCTGAACTCAAAATCACCCAGGCGCTACGGCTGGAACTCTCCGGCACCGGCGTGCGCGTCGGCACCATCGATCCCGGCCTGGCCGAAACGGAATTCTCCATCGTTCGTTTCAAAGGCGACACCGAACGCGCGAAGAAAGTCTATGAAGGGATCAATCCGCTCACCGCCGAGGACATCGCCGAAGCGTTGATCTGGGCCGCCAGCCGTCCGCCGCACGTGTGCATCGACGAAATGCTCATCAAATGCACCGATCAGGCGGCGATCCACAAGGTCCATCGGCGCACGAAGTAGCGCCGGCATCCGGTAGTGACAAACGGTGGTGGGGCGAGGCTACTGACGAGCCGGCTCGCGAGGACGCTTGCTCCACTGAAAAATGCCAACGCACCACTACCCGGCGTCCTGCCGGCCCGTGGCGGAAGCGTTTTCAAATGCCGCCTCGATGCCGTAGCCGCCGACGTAAGGAGGCGGATTCCTTTTACTCATGGGCGATTCCGCCTCGTCACCTCGGCGGCTATAAGGCAGACGCGGCAGGGATGCCGCGCAACTGGCACGCAAAGATGCGTGCGCTACGCGCGACCGTCAGCCGCGTTCACTCCTTGGCGCCGTGTTTGCGAAGCAGATCAGCCATTTCAGAAACATCGACTCCCGGCTGGACAGGAATGGGATGTTGGCTTGGATTTCGTTGGGGAAACGGGTGTTTGGTCAAGTCGAGTGGCGTGTTGCTGCCTTTGTCTTTCGCGTTGATATCCGCCCCATGGGCGATGAGGAGTTCAAGGATGTCTTTACTAGCGCTCCAAACCGCGTGGTGTAGCGCGGTTCGTCCGTACTTGTCCGCGGCGTTCACGTCCGCACCGTTCTTAAGCAGCAATTCAGTCAACTCTCTACTCCGAGCCTCGACTGCAAAAGACAACGGCGTGAGGCCTTCTCCGTTTCTTGCGTTCACGTCGGCTTTGCGCGCCAGTAGCAATTCGGTAATCTGGATTTCATTTAGTTGCGCATAGATAAGCAGCGGTGTGTTCCCTAGTTTGTCTTTAATGTTCGGATCAGCGCCGTTTTCCAAAAGCAGCTTCACCATTTCAGCATTAGCTGCCAGGGCAGTCGAATGAAGCGGCGTGTAGCCGAAGTCATCCTGAACGTTAATGTCCGCTTTATTCTGCAATAATATTCTCGCCAACGCCAAGTCGCCCACGCGAGCTGCGTAAGCCAGCGGAACAAGAATGTTTCCCGCATTTAACGCTTGTGGGTTACTGTCAACAGGCACGCCTCTCGCGTTAACATCCGCCCCGGCGGCCAACAACGCCTTCACCATCTCTGCATTCCGATTCCTCACAGCCAAACCTAACGGAGTTCCATCGCTGGCGCTCGCGTTCGGATCGGCTTGGTGAGCCAGAAGAAGTTTCACGATTTCGAGCCGGTTGAAATCCGCGGCGGCATGCAAAGCCGTGCTGGTATTTCGTGTTTTCACGTTCACGTCAGCATTGTGATCCAGCAGCAACTTCACGATTGCCAGATAACCTCCAGCCACGGCGTAATGAAGCGGCGTCGCACGGTCATAACCCCCGCCCTTACCAAGTGGCTCAATAGTTCCTCCGATCATTTGGGCGTTGGGGTCGGCTCCATGAACCAAAAGCGCTTCCACCACGCTCAAGAAACCCCGTGCCGCCGCCAAATGCAACGGCCTCACCCCCTGATTATTTTCACCATCCGCCTCAGCCTGGTGGTCCAGCAACAACTCGACCATCGCTTTGGTGCCATTTAGGGTTGCGAAGTGCAACGGAGTAAATCCTTGTTCGTTCCTGGAATTAACATTCGCCCCGTGATCGAGCAGGAACTTAGCAACCCCCAGTTGTCCCTTGAGGGCCGCGCTCTGCAGTGGGGTGCTGCCTCCAGAAACTGCGTTCAGCAGGTCCGGGCTGTTCTGCGCCAAGTCCCGGTAACGTTGAATCTCCTTGGCTTCTTCATCCAGGCCGCTTTGTCCCGGGATTTGTTGCAAGCGCTGTTGAAAACTTGAGGCAGAAGTACCCAAGGCGGACAGGTTTTGCGCGCTGAGCTTGACGAGCGCATCCTGATCCGTGAAGTCGCGCCCGACACGCTGATACTGCGCAATCGCTTCGTTGGTCTTGCCGAGTTTGCGATAACATTCGCCGAGGCGAAAGACGGCGGTGGCGGCGATCTTCCGCTGATTGTCGAATTGGTTGAGGGCGGTTTGATAGGCCTGAATGGCGGCGTCGAGGTTGCGGTTGGCTTCTTCCTCCAACAAACCTTTCTGCAACGCTTCGTTGACGTTGTCGGCGGCGCTTGCCAGGCGCGCCGAGGCGATGAGCAAGATGACGAACAGAACAATTGATTTCGTTTTCATAGGCTATCCTTCTGCAACGCGGAGGCATCGAGTGTTGAATCGCATTCGAGTCTCCGCTTTTCTGCGGTTAATGGTTCGTAAAGAGTTTGACGAAACCCTCATGTTTGAATTGTCATGGTTTTGCAAAATCGGAGGTCGCCACAAAGAGGCGCAAAAGGCACAAACGCTCTACGACTCGAACGCGATGCGGAGATTCTTTTGTTGGGCGCATTTTGTGCTTTGTCGTGGCCATCATTTCGGCAACTCCAATCGGTAGCCGACGCCATGCACGGTCTTGATCCAGCGCGGCTGCTCCGGGTCCGGCTCCAGCTTGGCGCGCAGGCTGGCAATGTGATTGTCCACCGTGCGCGTCGTCGGAAACGCGGTGTAGCCCCAGACCACGTCGAGAAACCGCTCGCGGGTGACCGGTTCGCCCTGCGCCTCAGCCATCAATCGCAACATCGCATATTCCTTCGCGGTCAAATGCACCTGCTTTCGTCCACGGCGCGTGCGCCGCATCAGCGCCCGCACGCGCGCCAGCAGTTCATCGGTGCTGAACGGTTTGACCAGGTAATCGTCCGCGCCGGCATCGAGACCGGTGACGCGGTCCTCCACCTGACCCTTGGCCGTGAGCATCAACACCGGCACGGCGATTGACACACGACGCAGCTCAGCGCAAACCGCGAATCCGTCCAGCTTCGGCAGCATGATGTCGAGCAGGATGAGATCGGGCTTTTCCTTCAGCGCGCGTTCGAGGCCGCTCTGCCCCTCGACCGCGGTCAACACGCGATAGCCTTCGGCTTCCAGACAATCCTTCAGCGCCGTGCGCATCGGCAGTTCGTCTTCGATGATGAGAATGCGCGAGTTCATAAAGGCAAAGCCGCAGTTCCAGGTTCCAAAATCCAACCTCCAAAAAATTTCCACTTCACAATTTTCCATCCCCTGGGCGGCTCCGGTTCCCGGCTGCGAAGCTGCGCAGACGGGCTTCTGAGCATTGGGAATTTGGCGCTTGGGATTTCTTCGGTCATTGGTCTTTGGGTTTTGGGATTTCTTTCAATAGCAATTTAATCGTGAAGCGGCTTCCCTGCCCGACCGCGCTGCGCACCGTTACCTTGCCGCCATGCGCCTTGACGATGTGCTTCACGATGGTCAGACCAATGCCAATGCCCTGAGTTTCGCGGCGCAGTTCGGTGCCACGGCGATAAAACGGCTCGAATATTTTCTGGTGCTCGTCCGGTGGAATGCCGTCGCCGTGGTCTTCGACAAACAAGTTGATGGTTGATGGTTGAGAGTTGAGGGACGACTCCAAACCGACAGACACAGTGGTTCCCGGCGGCGCATGTTTGATGGCGTTGTCGAGAAGATTCACGAGGGCTTGTTGGATGGCGCGGGCGTCAATTTCAGGTTGAGGGTTGAGAGTGGAGGGTTGATGGCGATCCATGGCGACGTTCAGTTTGACTTGACGTTCGGCCGCGTAAGGTTCCATGACCTGGCCGATGCGCGAGAAATCGAGGACGTTTTCGATCAGTGACGTGAGTCGGCGACATTCCTGAACGATGAGCCGGAAATAATCGGCCTGCTTCTGCGCGTCGGAAATCTTCCCACGGTCGAGGCTTTCGGCCAGGAGACGGACGGAGGCGATCGGCGCGCGGAGTTCGTGCGAAACGCTGGAAACGAAGTTGGTTTTCATTTCGGCGAGGATGAGTTGCCGATGGAACGCCCGCCAGGCCGCGAACAAACCGACGAGAGCGATGGCCGCCGCCAGAATGATGATGCCGCCGAACAACCGGACTCGCTGCAGATGCCGCGCAAACATGAGGTCGGGATCGGCCAGAACAATATCCAGGGTAAAAGGCACGTAGCCGCCGAGCGCCGGAGAAGAAAAACCGTCCGTCACGGTGGTTAATGTAGTGTTCAAAGGGTCGGCGCGGGACGCGGGATTGGGGAGAGCCGGCACAACCCGAAGCCAATTTGTGCCAAATTGTTCCAGGTTCGAATGGAATCCCCTGGCAGATCGAGGCGCAAAGCCGAACTGTTTTTCGCCCAGCCGCAACAGCACGGACATGGTGGCGTACGCCGGCAGACGGTTGTTGATTTCCTGCATCGCCCTTCGCGCGGCTTCGTCAAATACCGCGGCCGGCAGCAGCAGAATTTGACCATCCACGTTTGTGGACGAGTTCACGGCGTTGGGAATGTGATTGGTGGTGATGACAATCATCGGGAGACAAACCGCGAGGAAACGACCTGATGCCGGGTTCAGGTCGAAGACACCCCGGACGGGTAAATTTGTTCCCGGCAGGAGACGCAGGAGGTTTCTCGCTTTTTCCTCAATGTTCCAGGTCCCTTGGATCGCCCGCACTCGTTCTCGCACGTGTTCGTCTTCCGCGGCCGCGCGCGCTTCGAGTTCAGCCAGCAGTTTGCCCGTCAGAATGGAAGGGGCATTTTGCATGTTAAAAACGAAGTCGTCGAGGAAATCGCCGAACACCTTGCCGGAGGGCGCCAGTCTGATGGCCTCATGACAAGCAATGGCGCTGATCGGAAGCCCGGACTCGGTCGAGTCGCGCGGATACTTGCGCATCAAATCGCGGAAGGCACCGAACATTTCCTCTCGATCGGAATGGCCTTCCTCGATCAAGAGTAATTTGAGCTCGATGGCGTTGCACAGGGGATCGTCGGAACGCTGACGGCCCTGGAGCAGCTTTTCCAAAATCGCGCGGCCGGCCGCCGGGTCGCGCCGCTGATTCCAGGCGGCTTCCGCCGCGTTCCATTGCTCCATCATGGGGCGGCCGTTCAGATGGACATACCAATCCGGCGGCTGCGGCGCGTTATCGTAGTTTCGCGGTTTGAAGAGCACTCCCTCGCGAACGAAACATCGCGCCTGGGGAAGATCGCGCAGCAGGATTACCGGATGCTCCTGTTGCCAGCGGGCGGCAACGGCCTGTGCGTTGCGAATCTCCTCGGCCGCATCCTGAACCGGGCCGGCCCGCAGCGTCCCGGCAATTAAGCTGGTGGCCTCTTCATGTCGCCGACTTGCTTCCGCGAACTCATCAACCTCCATTTTCAGACGCAGGCCGAGTTCGCGCGCCAACGGCCCGGCTACCGCCGCCGCCCGTTCGCGCGCCTCCTGTTCTGCCAGCAGTCTGTCCTGGCGCAACGAAAAGAACCCCATTGCCGCCAGCACCACGACCGGCAGGAGGATCAACACCGCCTGCCAGAAGAACGTCGGTTTGCGGCTGGTTCGCGGCCGGATCATCGGTGTGGTGCCGAATGTCGAAAGAAAACCGAATGACGAATAATCAATCGGCGCACCGATCACCTTGTTCTTCGGAATTCGGGTTCTGTCATTCTTTCGGGATTCGACATTCGTCATTTATCATTGGTCATCGCCCCGCTCATCTTCAGGGCCAACGACCATCCCGCATGTCCCGGAACTTCAACTTTGCCGGATCGATGACGACGTGTTTGATGCGCTCCCGTTTCCAGGTGTAGGTGACGTGCACCAGGCCGTCACTGGTTTGAATTACCGCAGGATAAGAATATTCGCCCGGCTCGTTTTCGAGGACGAGCGCGGCTTGCCAGCGGTTGCCGTCTTTGGAGATGGCGACATTCAGCGGCGAGCGGCCGTGCGGCGTATGATTGTAAACCAACAAGGCGCGTCCGTCTTTCAACATGACCGAGTCGATGGCGCTGTTCGGATTCGGCAGCGTCGTCGGTCTTATCGGACCCCAACTTTTCCAGCCGTCGCCCATCCAGCTCTCAAAGATTTTACCCTGTTTGGTGCGACAGAGCATCTGCGTTTTGCCCGAAGGCCATTGCAAGATGGTCGGCTGAATGAGGCTCGATTCCTTTACATCGTTGAGCGGCGGTATGCGCTCCCAGGTCGCGCCCCAATCCGACGTGTGTTCCATGTGAATACGCCAACCCTTGTCTTCAGTGCTCGCGCCGCAAAGCAATGAACCGTCCGGAAGTTCAACCGGTTTGTTGCGCACGGGACCGACCTGGCCGTCGGGCAAACGACGCGGTTTCGACCACGTTTTGCCATCATCCGCCGAACTCATCAACATGCCCCACCATTCGGACGGCCTTGGGCCAACTTTAAAAAACAGAAGCAAGGGTCCTTGCTTCGGGTGAAACAGAACCGGGTTCCAACAGGGGTAACGCGTCTGGCCGCCGGTCTGGGTGCCGTCGGCCACTTGCACGGGCGGGGACCACCTGTGGCCGTCGTAGCGCGCGGTCCAGATCGCCACTTCCGGATGGCGCTCGTGCTGCCCGCCGAACCAGGCGGCAAGCAAACCTTCCTTCGTCTCGACAATCGTCGAGGCATGGCTCGAGGCGAACGGAGCCGTCTCGAAAATGAATTCCGACTTCACAAGACCGGGTTGGCGAACAGATGAGCCAGGCGCCGCGAGCTGTGGCGGCTGCGAAGCGCATCCCGCCACCAACGCCATCAACATCAATGAAATGACAGTTCTCAAATTCACGCACCGGCTGTCCCGGTAGCGGCCGCCATCCTGGCTGCCGTAGAGGGCGGCATCTTGCCGCCCGGAGATAACACCCGCTTTTTAGGCGATCCGCGAATCGTCGGACGATTTGAAGAGCTTGTTCCGTCGGGCCGGATGCCCGGCTCTACGGCAGGCGAGACGCCCGCTACACACATGCGCGCTCATAGAGCGCCGCTCGAGTCCCATCATTTCTTCGGCGCCGTGATCATGGGAAAATCGTCCGTGCGGAAGGGCAACGCCGGCAGACCTTCACGATTGAACAGGTTCACGACCGGATAGTCCGCCCAGCCGTAGCGAACGGCGACCGGTTTTTCCACTTGCGGGCTGCTGACGACGACTCGGCCGCCGTCAATCTCGGCATTGGCCCAGACGAATTTCCGGTCGGCGCCGCAAATGGCGAATCCGCGCAACCGTCCGCCGCGCGCTTCCAGTCCGCCGCTCAAGTGGTCGAAATTCACAATGATCTTGTCTGCCTTGATCTGCATCTGCCGATATCTCGGACCGTAGCATTCCACCTTTTCGCCATAGGCGATATTCCGCGCCAGCCGCGCCAGCCGGGCGCCGACCGGCTCCTTCTTGGTCGGATGAATGTCGTCCTTGTCGCCGACATCGGTGATCGCGGCCAGGCCGACCTTTGGCAAAACTTTTGTCGCGAGCAATTGCGCCTCGCGCAGCTCCGCCCAGTCGCTGTCGCCGGGCGTGGCAGTGATCTGGTCAACACTGCGTTTCTTGTTCCGGTCCCACGGCGCGAGTTGAACGGCGAGAAACGGAAAGTCACTCTCGCCCCAGTCGCGGCGCCAGTTGCGGATCAGGTCGGGGAACAGCGCGCGATACTGCCAGGCGCGGCCGGCGTTCGATTCGCCCTGATACCAGATGGCGCCTTTGATGGCGTA
Organism: Verrucomicrobiota bacterium; assembly: GCA_003219345.1. Lineage (GTDB taxonomy): Bacteria > Verrucomicrobiota > Verrucomicrobiia > Limisphaerales > AV2 > AV2. The sequence goes on along the minus strand of QHOP01000147.1, from coordinate 7,452 downwards.
GGGAATCAACGGCGCAATCATGCCGTTGTACAGCTCGGCGGGCTTCCAGGGCGGCGGCGACGGCGGCTTGCGCTCGGTGTTTTTGCCCTCGACTTTCGAAGAGAGCAATTCCTCCTCAAATTTTTCCGACGCGACCTGATAATTCTTCAGCGCCGTCTGGTAATCACCGAGGATGGCCTTTTCGTAATCCGGATTGCCTGCGAGCACTTTTTCGCTCATCCATACCTCCGCCGGGGAACCGCCCCACGATGTGTGGATCAATCCGACCGGCACGCCGCGCGCCTGTCGCAGGTCGCGGCCGAAGTAGTAAGCCACGGCGGAAAAATTCTTGACCGTATCCGGGTTGCACTCCTGCCAGCCCGCCATCACGTTGTTCACAGGTTCATTGGCCTTCAACTTCGGAACGGTGAAAAGGCGGAGATTCGGCTGAGCGGAACTCGCGATGTCCTTTTCCGAGTCGAACGAGCGGCTGAGGGGAAACTCCATGTTCGACTGCCCGCTGCAAATCCAGACTTCTCCCACCAAAATGTTCTTCAGTTCGATTTTGTTTTTGCCTTCAACGATCAGCCTGTCCGGCCCGCCGGCGTTCTGCCCCGGCAGTTTCACGATCCATTTGCCGCCTTTCGCGGTCGCGGAAACGCTTGCGCCGCGAAATGTCACCGTCACTTTTTCGCCCTCATCGGCCCAACCCCAGACCGGCGCACGCATTCTCCGTTGAAGAACCATGTTATCGGAAAATAGTCCGGCCAGTTTGACGTCGGCGCGGGCGGTGAACGCCGCGCAAACCAGGATGAGGCGAAGCCACACGCGGGAAAATCTGGCCATGCGGGATAGTGCAACGCAACGGGTCACTCGCGTCAATCGGTAAAACGGACTTATGCCAATTTGCGGTGATCTCCAGACGCGGACATGCCCTGCCACGAGGCGCCTCCCCTCACCCTGCCCTCTCCCCAAGACGAGGAGAGGGTGGCCGAAGGCCCGATGGCGGGTTCCGCGATAATTGAATTCCAAGGCGGCGAGTTCATGGTAGCCCCCACGGTCTTTGTCCGCGCATTGGGACCATGAACCTGGAAGGCACGTAGGGCAGGCTTCCAGCCTGCCGGTTCGGGCGGCATCCCTGCCGCCCAAGTGTTCTGCGGGCAAGGATGCCCGTAGCACCCGCGGCCAGGATGGCTGCTCTACGACCGCACGGTTCGTGGAAAGCGCCGAGGGCCAACCCCCTTCCGCCACGGTGTCCCTTTGTCATCTTTACTCGCCTTTGGTCCAGTGCTAGTCTGCCCTGTGATGCGCGTTCCAACGCTTCCGCCCATCGTGAGCCTCACCCCATTATGATCGAAGTCGAGAGTTTGACCAAACTGTACGACAAGTTCCCAGCGGTCAGCGATCTCTCTTTTGCCGTGCGACCGTGCGAAGTGATGGGTTTGGTCGGGCCCAATGGCGCCGGCAAGACCACCACGCTGCGCTGCTTGTCCGGCATCATCCCCGCGACCCGCGGAACGGTGCGCATCGCCGGTGAAGACCTGACAACCAATCCGGTTGCCACCAAGCGCCAGCTCGCCTTTTTCTCCGATGAACCGCGGTTGTTCGATTACCTCACCGTGCAACAACACCTGGCGTTCACCGCGCGGATTTATCAGGTTTCCGATTATCAGGAGATCGGCCGGTGCCTGCTCGAAGAACTGGAAATGGCGGACAAGATTGAGCTCCTCCCCGGCGAGTTGTCGCGCGGGATGAAACAAAAACTGGCCATTGCCTGCGGCCTGTTGCACTCACCGAAAGCGATTTTCTTCGACGAGCCTCTGACGGGCCTCGACCCCCTCGGCATCCGGCGAATGAAAGATTCGATTTTGAAACGGGCGCGAGAAGGCGCGGCGATCATCATCAGCTCGCACCTGTTGCATTTGCTGGAGGAAGTCTGCTCGCACGTGTTGATTTTGAAAAACGGCCGGAAGGTCGTTGACGGCACAATGGGAGAAATTCTGCAGAAATTCTCGGAGCAATCAGGAGGCGCCAATCTCGAGGAGGTTTTTTTCCGCGCGACCGGCGAAGCCAAGGAAGCCAAATGATCGGCGCGCTGGTTTATCTCCAGGTGCAGTCGATAAAGAACCGACTGCGCGTGCGGCTGCGGCGGCTGAAGAAGCCCAAGTACCTGGTCGGCGCTGTCGTGGGCGTGGCCTATTTCTATTTCTTTTTCTTCCGCAACCTGTTTACGGGAAGACGCGGCGCCGCTGCCGGGGTCATTGACACAACACCGCCGGAAGCACTATTGATGTTCGAGTTGCTCGGGGCACTCGCGTTATTCGCCATGGTCCTGTCGGCCTGGATCTTCCCACACGAACGGGCGGCGCTGGCGTTTACGGAAGCCGAGATCGCGTTTTTATTTCCCGCTCCGGTGACGCGCCGGACGCTGATTCACTTTAAACTGGTGCGGTCGCAAATCGCAATCTTGTTCACTACCTTGCTGCTGACTCTGATCACGCGACGGTTTGGCGGCGGCGGCACGGCCTGGATTCGCGCCGTCGGCTGGTGGCTGATTCTGTCCACGCTCAATCTGCACACGCTGGCCGCCTCGTTCGCGCGCACGCGGCTGCTGGAGCGCGGCGTTTCCAACTGGCGTCGGCGGGTCGTTGTGTTGTCCGCCCTGAGCGTGGTGCTCGCCGCGGCCGTCCTCTGGGTCAGGCGCACGATTCCCGCGCCGGAGACATCGGATTTCGCCAGCCTGGACACGATAAAATATTATATCCGGCACGCTCTGGAATCCGGTCCGGCGTTTTATGTTCTGTATCCGTTTCGGCTGGTGGTCCGGCCGTACCTGGCGGCGGACGCGCACGCGTTTCTGCTCACGTTCGGTCCCGTGCTCGCGTTGATGCTGCTCCACTACTGGTGGGTAGTGAGGTCCGACGTCGCCTTTGAGGAAGCCTCGGTCGAATTGTCGCGCAAACTTGCGGAAAGAATCGCCGCCATCCGCGCCGGTGGCGATTGGCATTCGACCGCGGGAAAGCAGAAAAAGAAACGTCCACCGTTTGCGCTGCGGCCGGCGGGGATTCCCGCTGTGGCATTTCTCTGGAAGAACCTCATCAGCGCTGGCCAGGCGTTTACGTTGCGAACCTGGCTTTTCCTGGCGCTCCTCGCCATTTGCATTGGTGTGCCGATGGGCTCCAGCCAACTTACCCCCGGATGGCTGCCGCCAACCATCGGAATCGTCTCCGCCATTCTCGCGGGATATTCGCTGCTTCTCGGCCCTGCGATTCTGCGCCAGGACTTGCGCCAGGACCTGGTGAACGCAGACGTATTGAAAATGTATCCTTTGCGCGGCTGGCAGGTGGTGCTCGGCGAATTGCTCGCGCCGACCGCCATTTTGACCGGCGCTCAGTGGTGCCTCCTGCTGCTCGCGGTGACGATGTTCTCGCGCATTCCGGAGGGCGACGCGGTCCCGCTCGCGAACCGGCTGTCGTTCGGCGCCGGGGCGGCCATCATTGCGCCGATGCTGAACCTGGTTTCACTGGTGATCCCCAACGCGTCAGTGCTGCTGTTCCCCTCCTGGGTACAAATCGGGCGCGAGCGCGCAGGAGGAATCGAGGTCATCGGCCAGCGGCTGATTTTCATGCTGGGATCGGTGTTGGTCTTCGCATTCGCTCTATTGCCGGCCGCTGTCTTGTTCGGCCTCGTGTTCTTCCTTTCGAGGCTTTTTCTAGGCATGATTGCCGCCCTGCCGCTGAGCGCTGCTGTGGCGGCAGCCGTTCTGGCGGCAGAGGCAGGTCTGGCCATCTGGTGGATGGGCCGGCTGTTCGAACGATTTGATTTGTCTGCGGAATCGGTGAGTTGACCTTTCGACTACCGGTAGCGGCCGCCTCCGCAAAAATGTCGTTCTGTCCTGAAAGACGACAAGTTAGGGCGTTTGATTTGCAGGCCTGAATTTGACCCCCCAAAGCTTGGAAGGAAAAACCTCACGGGGAAAAGAACCATCCCAGCGGGCCGTTAATTAAACGCCTTTCGACCATTTTTCTCAGCAGACCCGAAAATGTCCGGCGCCCGCTTGTTTTGGCACTGGTATTGCTAAGGAATGCGGCGTGTTTATTAAGAACGGCATATCAGGCATCGCAGGGTACCTGGATCTCGCAATCGTACCGATAAAGTCGGTGCTCGTGAGGCCCCCAATGTCCGGGCAACACCCGCTCAACGCTGGTGTGCGAAAGCTCGCTTTGATGGAAGAAGGCGGTGGAGTCTCGCTGGAGAAACTGCTCCTTAGCGGAGAAGCCGCCGCCGTCCAACCGCTGGCCATCGAGATGATCAAAGCGGGCCGTAAAATGGTTCTCGAGGGTTTCCCGCTGGAGGAAATCGCGGCGTGGTGCTTTAAGCACAACTATCGATGGCGGTTCCACAACCATTCTCCCGCCAAAAATGCCTTTATCCTCGAACCTGGAAAGAATTTCGTCTTAGACGCCAAAGAAGCTGGGGCAAAAACCTGAAGCCAAACGAACCGCGACGGGACCTTTTTGGGTCTCAAAGCCGTTTGGCCAGCCGCTCGGCCAGTCGCTGCAAAGCCGGCGAACGGTCGAGCGGCTCCAGTTGCACGTCTAACAAACAAAATCCTGCCGTGTATCGCTCGGCGGCGCCCAGGGCCTGATCAAGCTGTTCCTCGGTTTCGATTTCAAAGCCGCGCCCGGCACCAAGAACTTCCGGCAGGCGATGGTAATTCCAGGGCCAAAGGTCATTGTAAGGGCCGTCATGAATGTGTCGCTCGGTGCCGTAACCGCGATTGTTCAACACGACGACAATGGGGTTGAGGCCGTAACGCGCCGCAGTGGCCAGCTCCATGCCCGTCATCTGGAACGCGCCATCGCCGACCAGCACGAGCGGGCGCAATTGCGGATTGGCCAGTTGCGCGCCAATGCCAGCGGGCACGGCGAAGCCCATCGAGGCATAGTAGGCCGGCCCCAGGAACTCGGTACGATGATGAATGAACAAGTCCGCCGCTCCAAACAGCGCATCGCCAACATCCACTACCACCACGGTTTTCTCGGTGAGAAAGGCGTTCAATCGCTGGAACAAACGCTTCACGGTGACTTTGTCTTTGCCGCGCGCGGGTCGACAAGCCGCCAGCGATTGCGGACGCGGAATTTTCGCTGGCGCGCGTCGCTGCAGTCGAGCTTTCAGCAGTCCGCGTATGAAATCTTTGAAGCGGACATTTTCAAACGTGTGATAGCGGATCGAGAGCTTTTCGCTCGTGGCATAAATCGAGCGGGCCGGATCAAGCTGCGCCGTGTAGATGCCGAGGTTGATGTCGGTCATAAACGCGCCGAGCATAATGACGCAATCGCTGTCCTCGACGTAGCGTCGCACGACGTCGCGACCCATCGCCCCCTCATAAACGCCCATGTAAAACGGATGCTGCTCGCCGATGACTGACTTGCCCATGATGGTGGCTGCGACCGGGATGTTGGTTTTTTCAGCCAGCTTGAGCAACGCGTTCTGCAATCCGAACCGGTGCACCTCCACGTCGGCAAGGATGACCGGCTTCTTTGCGGAGTTGATCATCTCGACAGCTTCGGCGAGCGCTTCGCCCAGCGTCCGCTCGTCGCTTTCCTCGTGAAACTCTCGCGGCTTATGGTGCGGAATGCCTGGCACAGCAGCAAGGTCGCGCGGCAACTCGATATACACCGGCCGTTTATAGCGCAGCGCAGCGTGCAGCACGCGGTCGATCTCCTGAAACGCAGTCTGCGGATCGCTCAAGACCGTGGCGGCGACAGTGAGCTGCTCGAAGACCTTTTTCTGCGTGTCGAACTCGCGGACTTTGTGATGCAGCAGAGGATTCTTTTCGCGCTCCTTCATTCCCGGCGCGCCGCTGATAACGACGACCGGTGACTTTTCGGCAAACGCCTCAGCCGTGCTATTGGCCACCTTCAGTCCGCCGACGCAGTAAGTGATGCAAACGGCGCCCAGTCCGCGCACACGCGCATACGCGTCCGCGGCGAACCCGGCGCCTTGCTCGTCGCACGTATTAACGCAACCGCCAATTTGCATCCCGGCAGAAAACGCCGTGAGTTCATCAAGCTCTCCTCTCCGCACCAACGCGTCAGGGCCTGCGGCCACCCTCGCTGCGCGACGGACTCGACGACGATGAAGGCGCCGACTGCGGACGGGACGGCGCTGGCGGGGGCGAGTACGATCGCGGCGGGCTGCTGGGGTGGAAGGCGGGCGCGATAGAAACCGCGGCTGTAATTGGTCGCCGTCGTGTCCACAAAATCAAAAGTGCCGTCTGTGCCCACGCTGTTCGTCTTCAAAGCGTACCAGTCCATAAAGTCAGTAGTCGCGTCGATGGCGTATTGGCGTTCGGATTCACCGGTCAGTCTCAAAAGAAACGCGCCGTCGCTGAGCCGTTGCACGGCATCAAGCCAGAAAGGATACGGCTCCGCGGCGACCGCGTAGTCGTCGAACACCATATAGTTGTCGCCCGGCTGGCCGAGGGTGGAGTTTACCCAAACGGCGTCGATGTCGCCCAGGTTCAACGCCGAGCCTTTGGTCGTCATCCGTTTGGAATCCACGATCAGAACATCGTTCAAAGTCGCGCTCCAAAGATTTTCAGCGAAATTCATGGTGACAACGAGGTCGTACTGTCCATTGGTTGACGCCGCGTTTTCAAACGTGAATCCAGTCCACACAAACTGGTTGTCGTCGAGTTCGTAGTTGATCCGGCTCGTCGTATTGTCGAAATCGATTGTGAACAACCGCACCCCTCCGTTATTCGTGTTGTAAATGCTCCAGCGGAAGCAGTCGCGGTTTGCGGTTGTGGACGAATCATAGACCGCCATGGTTGTCGAAAACGTCACGATCGGCAAACCGGCCGCAACCGGATCAAAATCCAATGGCTGCCAGACGTTCAAAGTGCCGTCGGTATTGGTCAACGGATAAAATCCGACAAACGCCTGTTGTTGTCCGAACGGCTGTTGTGAAGTGGCATTTGCAAAGAAATTAGTGACAAGACCGTTGCCATTGAGATCAGTGCCCGTCCAATTGCCTTGGCCGATCAAGGTCAGTCGAGTGTCGAAGCCTTCGGAAAGTTCAAACCCGGTGGAATAGAGGTTTGTGCGCTGGGCGACGGCGCCGGATTCGAAAACAACATTCGCAACCACGAAAAGCGGCAACGCAACCGCCAATTTGCATCCCGGCAGAAAACGCCGTGAGTTCATCAAGCTCTCCTCTCCGCACCAACGCGTCAGGGCCTGCGGCCACCCTCGCTGCGCGACGGACTCGACGACGATGAAGGCGCCGACTGCGGACGGGACGGCGCTGGCGGGGGCGAGTACGATCGCGGCGGGCTGCTGGGGTGGAAGGCGGGCGCCTCGATCGCGCGCGGCGCGGCGGGAGGAGGCGAAAAGTTTCGCGGTGGTTGATACCCGGGCGAGCTGGACCTCGACTCTGGCGCCCGTGGTGAAATCGCGTACGGGGCTG
>QHOP01000146.1 GCA_003219345.1 Verrucomicrobiota bacterium | reverse complement strand
CCCAATGCGGAGGGCGGCTTCCTGCTCTATTCCGTCAATGAGGACGGCAAAGATGATGGCGGTGATGCGACATTGCCAAAAGACAGGCAGGACCCGCACAACCTGTTCAACGGGCGCGACATGGTGTGGCCGATGCCGGCAACGCAAGCTGAAGAGGCGGAGGCGCGGGCGAAAGAAGCAAAGAACGATCACTATTTCTTTCGCTACGGGGTAGTGCCGAAACGAAATTAGGCGCATCCCCGTGCATCGGTCCGAACTTCGTTGTCAGTTTGGAGCAATGATTTTCAGGATTGTCCTCCCCGGGTCCAATCCGACATTGCCGAATTGGAAAGTGAGGCTAAGCATCCGCAGTTGTCCAACCCAACAGCTATGAGCAGGTCGAAACGCCGCGTCTTGATTTCCGTCCTTGCATTGGCCGGGCTGGCAGCGCTGTTCGTCGTCTTGCACAATTTTCGAGCCAGGCGGGCGTTGCTGGCCTACAAAGCTGAGCTGGTTGCCAAAGGCGAAAAACTCACGATTGACGAATTGACGCCGCCATTTTCCACCGAGGCACAACGGGCCGCCAACGACCTGGTGCAAGCCGCGTCGCAGCTTCGGCAAGGATCGGTTGTTCCGAAAAATTCGCCTCAGCCGATGGAGATTGTTTCGCCCGGCAAGACGCGTATTGGCTGCAAGCAGCCGGACATTCGGACGCGATACGGCACCAACACCTGGGACGAACTGGTGGAAGACCTGAAGCTGAACGCAGTGGCGCTGGAGCAAATCCGCGAAGCGCTCAAGAATCCGCAGTTCGACATGAACCTGAATTACAAAATGGGCTTCCTTCTGATGGTGCCGCACCTGGCGAAGCTCAAAGGGGTCGCGCAATGGCTGTCCGCAGCGACCTTGAACGATCTGCACGCGGACCGGCTGAATGCCGCGGCATCGGATTTGGATGTGTTGCTTTCGCTGGCCAACGCCTTTCGCGACGAGAAGCTGATTATTTCCCAACTGGTGCGAATCGCCATTGCCGCCATCGCGATCGCGCCGACCTGGGAAGCGCTGCAGGCCGAGGGTTGGACTGATGCGCAATTGGCCGCACTGCAAAAGAAATGGCAATCACTCGATTTCTCGCAGGCCATGGAAAACGCCCTGGCAATGGAACGCGCGATGGGCATTGAAGCGTTCGATCGTTTGCGAAATTCAAATGCCGAACGCAGACAATTTTTCAACGGAAACTTTCTGGGCGGCGTTTCGACCGGGCCGGCGACGCCCGCCAGCATCGCCGAAGTGCCCGTCTTCGCGCTGGAATGGTCCAAGGAACACCTGTCGTCGCTGAGTACATTCGCCGGCGAAACCGCCTGGCTGCGGCTTTGGTCCTACGACGACGAGTTGCGATACGTGCAGACGCTCCAGGCTATGCTGGAAGTCCCGCGCCGAGCGCGCCGCGCCCAATCCTTCATCTCCGCGCAAGCCTGGGGCGCCAAAGCATATCAGCGCATCTGGGAGCATAACGATTCCGGCTCCCCCAAATATTTCTTGTCGAGTATGCTCGCGCCGGCGCTGAAACAGGCGTCTGCTAAAGCAGCGCGCATCGAGACTCAGCGCGAACTTGTCGTCACCGCGATTGCCTTGAAGCGTTACCAACTGCGCCACGGCAGACTGCCGCCCGACCTGAAGTCGATGGTTCCGGAATATCTTTCGCAAACACCGAAGGATTTCATGGACGGCAGGGAGCTTCGTTATCGCCCCAATGCGGAGGGCGGCTTCCTGCTCTATTCCGTCAATGAGGACGGCAAAGATGATGGCGGTGATGCGACATTGCCAAAAGACAGGCAGGACCCGCACAACCTGTTCAACGGGCGCGACATGGTGTGGCCGATGCCGGCAACGCAAGCTGAAGAGGCGGAGGCGCGGGCGAAAGAAGCAAAGAACGATCGCTATTTCTTTCGCTACGGGGCAGTGCTGAAAGGAAATTAGACCAATTGCCAAAAGAAAATTTCGGAAATGAAACCGATCATCGAATGTCCAACGGCTCCCCTCTTCCCCCTCCCCTCATCGGATGAGGGGAGAGAATCCCGATCAGCAGACGTAAGTCACTGTTGGTTTACCCGGAGCCAACGACTGCAATATTTTTCTTCGCGTGCGATTCCAGCGCGGCGGCGAACAGTTCGTGGCTGAGCACCGCTTCATCCGGCGTGACGCAACCGAACCGATTTCCGAGTTGTCCAGCGCGTTCAGCCCCATACGCTGCCCACATCTGGAGAAAGCAATCGGGAAAGCCGGGCTCAAAAACACCGCCGGTGATGGTCGGGAAGATCATTTGGTAGCCGAGATCGATGCGCTGCCAGACCTGTTCCTGGCCGCGCTCGAACAACCAGAGCGTTTTCGGTTCCTTCGTGCTGAAGCGAGCGCCGCCGTCGGTGCCGAGCACTTCAATGAACCACGTGTTGGTTTCGCCGGGCGCGAGGCGTTTCATCTCCAATCGCATCGGCACTTCCTCGCCGTTGATGAGCGCTTCGGTGTGCAGCATCGCGTTGTCCCACGTGTCGCACGGCGCCACGCCGCCTTTGCCGTCAGGGCGTTGCGTGTAAATTTTCTGCAACTGCGCGTAAACGCGGAGCGGCTTCCAACCGAGACGAAACGGGATGTGCACGACGTGCATGCCGAGGTCGCCCATCACGCCGATCTCGCCGCAGGTTTTCGTCTGCCGCTTCCAATTGACCGGCTTATTAGGGTCGAGATCGCTCGAATGCCAGAAACCGCACCGGATCTCCAGAATGCGACCGAACTGGCCTGACTGCGCCGCCTGAATCACGCGCTGCCCGCCCGGCAGAAACGGAAATTCCGAACTGCACCGCACGAACCTGCCCGATTTTACCGCGGCATTGCGGATGTTGCGCGCCGCCTGCAAGTCGATGCCGAAGGGCTTTTCCGCCAACAACTCTTTGCCCGCGTTGAGCACATCTAGGTACATCTTCTCGTGCAGGTTGTGCGGCACGGCGACATAGACGACATCCACCTCCCGCGAGCGGAGCAATTCGTGGTGGTCTTTGGTGAGCAGCCTGACCGTCGGCACCTGGCGAAACCAATCGAGCAGTTTCTCCTGCAAATCGCAGACGGCGATCAACTCGGCCTGCACCGGAAAATTGTCCAACACGAACCAGCGTCCGAACGCGCTGGCCGCCTCGCGTCCCATCAACCCGCCGCCGATGATTCCGACCCGCATGGTTTGTTTTGCGTTACTCATGTTGCAGACGGTGAGATTAACGGAACGGCTTTGGCAAGGCTACCCACGAACCGCCCCTTCGTCCTCGTCGTCGTTCTCGTCCTCGTCCTCGATTCGTCCTCTTCCGGCCGGTTCATGGCCCCGCTGCCTGATTCTGGAATCGTCGAGCTTAAACCATGACCTACCCACCCCTGGCCCCTCCCAGGAGGGGAACTCGACAAGTGTGCCCCGACATTGACTCCCCTCCTCCGGAGGGGTTGGGGGTGGGTTCATGGCCCCGATTTGCGTCCATATTTTTGGAGGTTCCCTACCCACGAGCGCCTGGCATCAGGCCTTAATGAGTTGGGCCGCCTGTTTCGCGCTCGCTCCCTCGTGCACGATGGCCATCAGCGCGCGGGTCATGCCGGCAGGGTCGGTGTGCTGGATGATGTTGCGGCCATAAACAATGCCGGCAGCGCCTTGCTGGATCAGCTTTTCGGTGCGTTCCAGAATTTCTTTGTCGGGTGCTTTGCCGCCGCCGCGCACCAGCACGGGGATGCGCCCGGCGATTTCGACAACTTTGTGATAAACGCTCACGTCGTCGGTCGGATCGGCCTTGATGATGTCCGCGCCGAGTTCGACCGCCTGCCGCACGAGCGGCAGGATCTTATCGGGATCGCCGTCCACGATGTAACCACCGGCCTTTTGGTTCGGCTGAAAAACGAGCGGTTCGATCATCAGCGGCATGGCGAAGCGGTCGCAGTCGGGTTTGATCCGCAGAATGTTTTGGATGCACTGGTCGGCGACTTCGGGTTGTTCGGGAATGCGGAAGAGATTCACAACCACGCAGGCGGCGTCAAGACGCAGCGCCTGTTCGACCGGCGCCTCGATCATGCGACTGAAGAGCACGCGCGGCAGGGTGGAGCCGTAAACGTTGGCCACATCGGTGCGCAGAACCAGAGCCGGTCTTTCTTTGCCGGGCAGCGACTGGAGAAAGTGAGCCTGGCCGACGGTCAATTGAATGGCGTCCGGAGCGGCGGCAACGACCGTCTTCACGGCTTTGTCCAGATTTTCGATGCCCTGCAGAAAAGCGCGTTCGTTGAAAAAGCCGTGGTCGATGGCGACGTCGAAGCAGCGACACGATTTGGCGTTGAACAGGCGGTTGGCGCGGTACGTTTTCATAAAATCGTTTCAGCAAAGCGCTTCTTCCCGCTGTTCACGCGGAGATTGCGGCAGTCCGGCTATGGCACCGCGCCACCGTCCCGCCGTTCGGCGACCCGCCGCAGCGTCTCTTGCAATTCGGTGATTCTGGGGGGCTTGTTCAAGATGCCATCCACGTGCAGAGGCAAGTCCTCTTCTCCTTTCATCAGCGTGGCCCAGCCGGTCATCATGATGATCGGTGTGGAGGGAGATTCCTTTTTGAGGATCTGGGCGAGTTGACGACCATCGAGATGCGGCATGCCCAAATCAGTAATGACAGCGTCAAAGGGTTTGCCGTCTTTTTTGGCGGCCCGGAAGGCGTCGAGTCCGCTCTGACCGCTATCGGCGACGTGGACCTGGTGGCCGTCGCATTCCAGAATTTCCTTGAGCAATTCGCGCAACAGCGGTTCGTCGTCGATGAACAGAATTCGCATCGACGGCACGGTCACGGCAGCGGCTGGGCCTTCGATGAAGGAGGTCTCGGTGGCTTCGCGCACCGGGAAGATCAGGCGCATGGTGGTGCCTTTACCGGGCGCGCTGTCGATTTCGATGGCGCCGTCGTGACGTTGTACCACGCCATAAACCATCGCCAGACCAAGGCCGGTGCCGAGCTGTCCTTTAGTCGAGAAAAACGGTTCCAGGCAATGTTTGCGCGTCTCTTCGTCCATGCCGACGCCGCTGTCAATGACTTCGAGGACAACATGGCTGGGGGTTTTGGAGCCGCCGCGCGCATAAGCCCAGGCGCCGACCCGCGTGCGCAGGGTGATGATGCCGCCCCTGGGCATGGCGTCCACGGCATTGAAAATGAGGTTGGTCAGCCCCTCGCGCAGTTCGCTTTCCGTGCCGATGATTTCCGGCAGATTCGGATCGAAATCATTTTTCACTTCCACCGAGATGCCGCGTTGCTGAGAGATGTCACGCCAGCGCGGGCGGGTGAGTTCGATGACCTGCTGGGTCAATTGGTTGAGGTTGACCGGCAGCAGCGGCTGGTGCTCCTCGCGTTTCCGGTAGAAGTCGCGCATCCGCGTGACGATGTGGGCGACGTCGTCGCTGGCGGTTTTGATGTGGTTCAAATATCTGTGGGCGGCCTCACTGAGGTTCTGCTCGTTCCTGAGGAGCAGTTCAGCGAACCCCGACACGGGGGAGAGGGCGTTGTTGATGTCGTGGGCAATCCCGCTGGCCATTTGTCCCAGGGCACGAAGACGCTCGTGCTGCATGACGGCCTGCTGGGTCTGGCGGAGTTCGTCGTAAGCGCTTTGCAGTTGCGTGTGCAGTCGGGCCTGATGCGCGGCCAGCGCGACGTGTTCGCAGAGCGTGCGCAGAAATTCGCATTCGCCGATGCTGAAGCCGTTGGCCTTGGCGCGGGCGGCGATGAAGACCCCGAAAAGATTCTTCTCCACCATCATCGGCACCACGACGGCTGAACCCATTTGTGTCTGAACCAGTTTCTTGAGAAGCGATGCCTCGGTTTTCACGACCTCCGGCTCGTAAAGGAGCTCACCCTTCAGGCACGCCTCCAAGCCTGTTTCCGCGATGGGCACCGCCAATTCGTCGAACGAGATCATGTGGGCGGTGGGCGACTGGCTTTTGAGTCGCGAGGCGGCCTGGCCCAGCGTGCCCGCTTGCAGGTTGAAGAGATACACGGTTCCGTACTCGATGGGGAGATGGAGTTCCAACTGGCCGAGTACGACGTTGAGCACGTTTTCCAGATCCATGCGCTCGGAAATGGCGTGCGTGATCTGGTTCAACAGGCTGATGCGCGTGAGTTGCTGGTGCAGATCGCGCTCGGCCCGTTTGCGCAGGATGGAGTGGCGAATGGAGCGCTCGAGCTGTTGCGCGTCGAACTGGCCCTTGACGAGATAATCGGCGGCGCCGGAGCGCATGGCTTCGCTGTCCACTTGGTGATCGCCCAGGCCGGTGAGCAGGATGATGGGGGCTTGACAACCATGGACGACGGCAGCGCGCAGCAACTCGAGGCCGTTGCCTTTGCCGAGGCGGTAATCAACCAGGTAAACTTCGTGCCGGTCCTGATAAATGGCCTCCAGGCCCGTGTCGTAGTCTTCCACCCATTCCAGCTCGAAATTGTCGCCGCGGATTTCGGCGAGGAATTCCCGCGTGAGGACGTAATCGTCCTCATCGTCCTCGACAAGCAGCACTTTCAGACGCGGATCATCCATGGCGGTCGGCGTGCCGGGGGCCCGGCAGTTCAACGATTTCAAACCAGTATTTGCCGAGGGCCTTCATGACTTCGACGAGCGCTGAAAATTTGACCGGCTTGGTGATGTAGGAATTGACCCCCAGGTTGTAGGACCGGGCGATGTCTTCCTCTGCCTTGGAGGTGGTTAACACGACCACCGGAATGTCCCGCAGTTTCGGATCGCTCTTGATTTCGCGGAGCGCCTCGCGGCCATCCTTGCGCGGCATGTTCAAATCGAGCAGGACCAGGCCGGGCCGCGGCGATTCCTTCGGGTCGGCGTATTTGCCGCGGCGGCGGAGATAATCGAGCAGCTCTTCGCCGTCTTCCACGCAGCGGAGGTCGTTGGCCAGCCGGCTTTTTTCCAGCGCCTGCCTGGCCAGCAGGCGGTCGTCCGGGTCATCGTCAGCGAGCAGGAGGGTGATGGGTTTGTTTTTCATGTGACGACGTCCTTCGCCTGTTTGCGCGGCAAAGTGACGACGAAAGTGGAGCCTTCGCCCGGCGTGCTTTTCGCGGTGATGCTGCCGCCATGACGATCGGCGATCTTGCGGCAGATGGCCAAGCCGATGCCGGTCCCTTCGTAGGCGCTGCGACCGTGCAAACGCTGGAAAAGAATGAAGATGCGGTCGAGATACTTTTCGTTGAATCCGATGCCGTTGTCCTCGACGGTGATCTGGCAGGCTTCTTCCACCTGTCCATTGGCTACGGACTCTCGCGAAGGCTGGTTCACAGTCTGGCCGTGGACTTTGACGACGGGCGGCCTGCCCTCCTGATGAAACTTGAGCGCGTTGCCGAGGAGGTTCTGAAACAACTGGCGCATTTGGAGCGGGTCGGCATCAATCGCCGGCAATTCGCCCAGCTCCACCTGCCCGCCGCTCTGCTGAATCCGCACCTCCAGGTCGGACAAAACCTCCTGCGCGATTCGGTTGAGGTCAACCGGCTCGAAAGGATTGGCTTTGGTGGTCACGCGGGAAAAGGCCAACAGGTCGTCAATGAGGGTTTGCATGCGCTTGGCGGCGGCCTGCATTCGGTCAAGGTAATCGCTGCCTTCGGCACCGATAGCCTTCGAGCAGGCGGCCTTCAAGCGGTCACCGAAGGCCTGCACTTTGCGCAACGGCTCCTGCAAATCGTGAGACGCCACATAGGCAAAGTCCTGCAACTCACGGTTGCTGCGCTCCAACCGCAAGGCGGTGGCTTTTAATCTTTCTTCGGTCTGCTTGCGTTCGGCGATTTCCAGTTGCAGCTCTTTGGTGCGTTCCTGGACGCGGTGCTCCAGATATTGCCGGCCTTGCTCCAACTCGGCGTCGCGCGCCTGGATCTGCGCCAGCATCTCGTTGAGGCCGTCGATGAGTTCGCCCAGTTCGTCATTGCCCTGCTTGACGGCACGCAGCGAATAATTTTTTTCCACCGAAACCACCCGCGTTGTTTTGGCCAGGTGCAAAATCGGCTGCGAAACGACCCGTTGCAGGCGGAGGGAGAGCAGCCAGGCCACGCCCATGGAGACCACCAGAACGACGGCGACAATGTTGGCGTATTGCCTGAGGCGCGTGTTCAATTCCAGCAGGTCCGACTTCAAATAAACCGTGCCCAGGTCTTGACGGTTCTCAATGATCTCGCGGAAAAGTCCCACGTAAGCGCCGTGAAACGAATGCCCGTTATATTGCGGTTCCGGCGGTGAGAAATCCTCTTTCACATCCGGCCGCTGGTATTTCGCCAAGACTTTGCCGTCGTGGCCGTAGGTGCAGGCGGCGACGATATGCTTTGCCGTTTTGAGCTTGTCGAGGATTTCCGTGGCGGCCTTCGGTTCCTTGAACTTCAAGGCCGCGGTGCTTTGCGCGCCGATGAAGTCGGCCTTGATCGTCAGGTCGTCCACCATGTCCTTGCGGAACTCGGCCAGTTCGTAAAGGATAAACGCGGCGCAGGCCAGCAGCAAGGCGGCGCTGCTGGTGAGCATGATGATGACCATCAGCTTCTGTTTGAGGGAGACGTCTCGGAGGAAACGCATGTTATCTTTTCTCGTCCGGATGTTCGATCTTAATGATCTTGGCGAGGCTCAACAATTTCGAACTGATCTTCAACCGC
Source organism: Verrucomicrobiota bacterium (assembly GCA_003219345.1). Classification (GTDB taxonomy): domain Bacteria; phylum Verrucomicrobiota; class Verrucomicrobiia; order Limisphaerales; family AV2; genus AV2. The sequence continues at coordinate 1,462 of QHOP01000146.1, read as the reverse complement.
GCCTGCTCAGCGGCGTCCAGATTGATTTCAAGTTTCAAGCTGTCTCCATTCTCGAGGAAATTGATGATTCCGCCCTCGCGCACAAACGCTTCGGTCTCGCTCACCGTCAAGACACTTGCGCCTTTGAGCGGTTTGAGAATCAGCGGCAGATAATTCTTTTCTGTCGAACTGATGAAAAGAATATGGCAGGATCTCAGTTCGGCAAGCTTTCTGGCCCGCTTTACGGCGAGATTGTCCTGGCGCCGGCCGGGGGTTTCCTCGCCGCGGAATTCCAGGGCGCCCTTGAACCGTTTGATTTCCAGCTGGCGCCCGCTCACAGTTTTGCCTTGGAGCTTGTCCAGGTTCGCGCCGAACGGGTCTTTGCCCATAACACCGATCACGAGGGGTGACGTTGGGCCGGGAAAGGCTGCGGAAGGCCACTCGACGAACTCCACGAAGTTGAGCAGATAGCTGGCCTTGGTTTCATAATCGCCGACCGGGGTCGCCGGAACGCGGCTCGAATGCGCGAGAAACGCCACGAGGACAACCCAGGCTGGGGATTTACGACTCATAATCGAACCGACGCTTCGCAACTGAATTGGCAATGCCAGATGAAGAGACTAATCGAACGCTCGCGATCGTTGTTTTCGAGCTGCGGCGCAGTCAATCGGCCTGGTGACAATGACCGCCACGGACACGACATGAGAAGCTAAAGAAATGCGCCCCGGTCGAAGACATTGCGACGTTAGATGTTCCGCTCACTGGTTTCATGCAGGCACCTTAGTGGATGGGCTTCTGCTCTGCAAGGCGATTTGCCGGTCGGAATCGGTTTTCTAAAGCAGCATTTATGACGCGAAATTACCTGATTGCTGGGGCAGATCAAGCCTTGTTCGATCCAGGACGAAAATTTCGGCGCGCCGATCAAGCGACCAGGCCGGCTTGCGGGCGGGCGATGGGGTGGTGGCGATCGACAGCCTGACGATATTGACTTTGCAGGAGCTTCATGAACAAATTCAGACGAGACCCGCCGGGCAGGTGATGACACTCGAGGTCGTCCGCGAGGGCTCGCCGATGCGCATGCAAGCTCAGCCCGGAGAAAGACCCCGCAATCAGAATAACCGACATTATGAACCTCCAAACTCTCAGGACCAAAATTAACGACGGAGGAATCGACACCGTCATCGTGGCGTCTCCGGACGTGTTCGGGCGGCTCGTCGGCAAACGGTTCACCGGGAAATTTTTCCTCGACCACGTGGTGAAACATGGCACGCACGCGTGCAATTATCTGCTCGCCGTGAACATCGAGATGGACCCGCAGGACGGCTTCAAGCTGGCCAACTGGGAGAAAGGTTTTGGCGACTTTGAAATGCGGCCCGATTTTTCGACCGTTCGTTTCGTGCCCTGGCAATCCGGCACGGCGCTGGTGCTTTGTGATTTCCTGCATCACGACGGAAAGTTTGTGGCTGAAGCGCCGCGGTCGGTT
>QHOP01000579.1 GCA_003219345.1 Verrucomicrobiota bacterium | reverse complement strand
AAGCATCGCAAATCGTAAAGCCGTCTCTTTTGCACCCCTGAAGCAGGCTCAATGTTACGAGGCAACTACACGGCACGAATCGATTCCAAGGGCCGGCTCAAAGTGCCGACCCTCTTTCGTCGTTACGTCGCAGAGAAGTACGGCGCGGCGCTTTATCTTACCAGCCTGACGGGCGAATGCGTTCGGATCTATCCGATGCCCGAATGGGAAGCAATCGAACAGCGACTTTCATTATTGCCTTCGATGGATCCGGCCCGGCGCAAGTTCCTTGATAGAACGAATTACTTTGGACAGCAGTCGTCAATGGACACGCAAGGCCGGGTGCTGATTCATCCGCTGCTCCGAAAAAGCGCCGCCGTGGTCGGCGATGTAGCGGTGCTCGGCTATTTGACTTACCTGGAAGTTTGGGAGCTGGACAAGTTCCAGCAGCGCATGCTTTCCGATCCTTATACCGAGGAAGACGAGGCAGCGATCGCGCGTTTGGGTATTTGAAAATGAGAATGAAGCAGTGAGCGGAGAGTTGGTGACGTTTATTGAAACCAGAATCAACGACACCACGCCGGGGCCTGGCGGGCCCATTTCAAGCAATGCGTCACTGCTCTCCGCTTGCTGCTTTGTTCTCATCCCTTGTTCTTTGAACGAGATCACGGGGCGGTGGTAATGGCGTTGCCTTTGGGGGGCAGGGGCGCGCCGGTCCATCGCCCTGTGCTACTTCGAGAGACGATCGAATTGCTCGCAGCGGAGCGCGGCGGGTTGTTTGTCGATTGCACGGTAGGCCTGGGCGGGCATAGCGAAGCAATCCTGCAGGCATCCTCCAAAGCCGAAGTGCTGGGGTTCGATCGCGACGGCGAAGCTCTCGAATCGGCAAGGATGCGACTGGCGCAATTCGGGTCGCGCTTTCGCGCCGTACACGCTGATTTTCGCGATATTACGCGGGTCCTCGCGACAGCGAAGGTCAAGCAGGTGCGCGGAATTCTCGCCGACCTGGGGGTTTCGTCTCTGCAACTGGATACGCCCTCGCGCGGATTCAGTTTCCGGCACGACGCGCCGCTCGACATGCGTATGGACGCGGCGAGCGGCGATGAAACCGCGGCTGAACTTCTCGGTCGTCTTTCCGAAGTAGAAATTGCGCGGATCATTTTTGAGTACGGCGAAGAGCGCCGGGCGCGCCGCATCGCTCGCTGGATTGTTGAGAGGAGAGAGCGCGGCGAGCCAATTCAGACGACTCGCGACCTGGCCAACCTGGTAGCGAGGGCAGTCTCAGCTAAGCAACGGAGGATCCACCCAGCCACGCGCACGTTTCAGGCGCTGCGCATCGCGGTCAATCACGAACTCGAAAACCTCGACCGTTTCGTGGCGGACGCGGTTGACCACTTAGAGCCGGACGGGCGTCTGGCAGTAATCAGTTTTCACTCGCTTGAGGATCGCATCATCAAGCGAACGTTGGGAAAGCTTTCGGGCCGTTGCCAGTGTCCGCCGCGTCTGCCGCAGTGCACCTGCGGCGCTCGCAAGGCGGTTGAGATTCTGACGCGACGGCCCGTAACACCCGACGAGAAGGAAGTGGCTGGCAACTCGCGCGCGCGTGGCGCCAAGTTACGAGCGGTTCGGAAGCTGACCACGCCAATCGAATAAAAGCTGGAGTCAAAAAATGGTTCGACGAGTCCCCACGAAACAGCGAAACGCTTCAATCAAACGCGAGCGCGACCAAAATTTACTCATCCGATTGGGGTTACTGCTGGTCTGTGGTTTGACGCTGGCCGTGGGTTTCGTCTACGCGGCCGGTCAACACTTCGAATCGCTCAAGCTGGGTTACCAAACCGAGGATCTCCGGCGCGTTCGGGATCGACTGGAAGCAGAACACCGGCGAAATATCCTGGCCCGCGAGGAGGCGGCCAGTCCCGCCCGTCTGGAGCGAGCCGCGCGCCAGTTGGGAATGCAGGCGATGCAGCCTTCCCAAATTGATCCGTTGAAGAGAGCTGCGAAGAGTTTTACAGAGAAAAGCTTGCCGGCATCAACTCAACCGAAGAAATCACAGCCGGCTATCGAGCAGAAACAAACTGCCACGGATAGAGATCGAAAGAATCGAGCTCGCAACAAGCCA
>QHOP01000145.1 GCA_003219345.1 Verrucomicrobiota bacterium | reverse complement strand
AGACCGAGCCGTTCGCCATCGCCCACGTAACGGCAAGCCTCGGCGGTGCTGCTCTCGGCGACACCGCTGAGCACAGGCACGCGACCGTTCACGGACTTCACCATCACTTCGATGACGCGGCGTTTTTCGTGGGGCGCGAGGGCCTGGTTCTCGCCAAGCGAACCGAGGAAAATGATGCCGGCGACGCCGGACTTGATGAGCGCTTCCGCGTGGCGCGCGGTGGAATCGAGGTCGAGCGCGCCGTCTTTTTTCATTTGCGTGGTGACGGCCGGGAAAACGCCTTGCCAGTGGGGTTTCATGAATTGTTGTTGCTTCTTTTGCGGGTTTGTGGCCGGCCGCTCAAGGGCAAAATGACATGCAGTTCGGAGGTTGACGGCCACGGAGAACGATCTCGTGCCAACCGGCGACATCGCTCACTCCGTCGATGTGGCTTTGACGCAAAATTTCCTGTAACCTGGCGCTCACGATTCCTCAGGAAACTGCAGGTATGAGCAGTGAATCCAAAACCTGTCCGCGCTGCGGGTCACCCATTCCCGACAACGCGCCTGGCGGGCTGTGCCCCAAATGCCTGCTGGCGGGCGCGGCCGCGACGACCGGCGCCGGCGCCACGCTCGACAAACGACTCGCGCCGCCATCCATACATTCACTGGTCGCGGCGTTTCCACAGCTTGAAATCGTTGAACTCATCGGCCAAGGCGGGATGGGATTTGTCTATCGCGCCCGTCAACCAAAGCTCGATCGCGACGTGGCGCTAAAAATCCTGCCCCAGGCGTTCGCCGGGGACCCGGCGTTTGCCGAACGCTTCGCCCGTGAAGGCCGGTTGTTGGCGCGGCTGAATCATCCGAACATCGTCAGCGTTTACGACTTCGGCCAGGCCAACGGCTTCTTTTACCTGCTGATGGAATTTGTGGACGGCGTCAACCTCCGGCAGGCGATGCGCGCGAGCCGCTTCACGCCGGGACAGGCCCTGACGATCGTGCCCAAGGTCTGCGAGGCGCTCCAATACGCGCATGACGAAGGCGTCCTCCATCGCGACATCAAACCGGAGAACATCCTGCTCGACACGAAGGGCCGGGTGAAGATCGCCGACTTCGGCATCGCCAAAATGGTCGGCGCCGATCAGCCGGCGAGCGGCATTACCGCCAGCGGCGCGGCGCTCGGCACCCCACATTACATGGCGCCGGAACAAATCGAGAAACCAGCCGAGGTTGATCATCGCGCGGATATTTACTCGCTCGGCGTTGTGTTTTACGAACTCCTCACCGGCGAACTGCCGCTGGGACGCTTCGCTCCGCCTTCCGCTAAAACTCCGGTCAATGCGCAGGTGGATGAAGTGGTGCTGAAGGCGCTGGAAAAGGAACGCGAGCGACGGCAGCAGAGCGCGGGCGAAATGAAAACCGAGGTGGAGACGGCTTCAAAGGGAGGGAATCCTGAAACCGCTTCAACGCAAACTTCAACCACAGCCGGGCCTGACGCCGCTCCGTTAAGGATAAGCCCCGAAATGAAACCGTTGGTGTTGCTCGGACTGGCCATTGCGTTGGCGTACGGAGTCGCTCGGTCGTTAGGGAAGATTCGTGTTCTAATGTCGGAACTGTTGCTCACCTGGCAATCGCCCTACAATCTCGGCGGGAAAATGATTGTCACCCTTGTTTGTGGTCTCTTCGGTTATTTTCTCTGGCTGGTCTGGAAGTACCGGCAGCGTTTGCTTGCTCCGTTTGGAATTGCGCCGCAACCGTCCGTCACCCGACACGGCGCCGAAACCTCCCTATCGCTGGACGGCATTCTTTATTTAGCGGCCTCCGCGACGTTGCTGGTCATGACCGCCAACCTGATGAGCGTCATATTATTGCCCGTCAGTTCATTTGTCTTGGTGACAACTGGCGGGACGCGATTCGTGCTGTCGCCCACTCCGTTGCAGGCCGGACCATTCGGTTTGCCGACCAACGGCCGGATGGGGCCTGGCGGGCTGGCGCTGCTCGTCTTCATGGCTTTGAGCGGCTGGCTGGCATGGAGAGACTCCAAAAGACATGACCACATCGAAGCGCCAGTCAACCCGCCGGCCTGGTTGAAGCGAGCGGGGCTTCTGTTTTTCGGTGCCGGCGTTCTGGCACTTTTCATCAGCGCACTGGAAACGACACTGTCTCGGTCCGTCTTCCATTCCGCAACGTTTGCCATCGTCACCGGGGTCGCATTGCTTACCCGAGACCGAACGTGGCGCTCAGTGGCATTGGCCTTGAACTGGCTGGGACTGGGCACGGGATTACTCGTACTCGGATTTGGAAACTTTTGGGTACATGAACTTATCCCCGGAGGCGTGTCCCGCATCGCGCCATTTTTGCCTTTGCCGAGTGTCATCTTCCTTGCCTTGGGATTGGCCTATAACATTTTGTTCATCACCGGGCTTTGGGTGCTCAATCGACCTGACGTGTTGCCTGAATTCGGACTGGCACGGAAAGGTCCGATCAAAAATGTCTTGCCGGCGCGATAGGCGGCCGAGACTCGAACAACGGTCCGTTGCCTCCATGCTCGCCTGCGGACAATCGTCATGAGTTCGTCCAACGACACGTCGCGTCCCGCAGTATTCGCCACCACGCAATGGACGCGTGTGCTGGCCGCGCGCGGCGAGTCGCCGGATGCACGCGCAGCGCTCAGCGAGCTGTGCGAGGCGTACTACCGGCCGGTGCTCGCTTTCATCCGAAGCTGGACGGGGGACGACGACCGTGCCCGCGATCTGACGCACGATTTCTTTTCGCGGCTGTTGGGCGGAAAAGGCGTCGCGGGCGTGGACCCGCAGCGCGGCCGTTTTCGCTCCTTTTTGCTCGGCGCGGCAAAACACTTTCTCGCCGACGTGCGCGATCGCGAATTGGCTGCCCGGCGGGGCGGGCAGCACGAGCACGTTCCGCTGAAGCCGGAAACCGACACCTCGCCGGGCAACGACCCGCTCGATCCGCAAACGCCACGGTTCGAGATGGAATTTGACCGCCAGTGGGCTCTGACCATTCTGGACCGGGTGTTGAAGGCGCTCGCCTCAGAGCACGAGCAGGCTGGAAAGTCGCGGCAGTTCGAGGTCCTGAAAGGGTGGCTTACAGGAGACGTCGAGGGCCGGTCGCAGGCCGCTGCCGCCGCGCTACTCGGGATGCACGAGGGAGCGGTCAAGGTGGCGATTCACCGGCTGCGCAGACAGTTTCGCGAGCTTGTAAAACGGGAAATCGCGCAGACGCTGGACGACCCGGCGCAGGTGGCCGACGAACTGCGTTACCTCCTCTCAATCCTGGCATGACCGAGCGGTCGAAATGACCTTCATCTGTTCAAATCGCGCAGCAACCTCTGGTAATTCTCCGATTGGCGGAGCAACCTGGCGGCGACCGCGCGCAACCGGTCCACTGTTTCGGGCGGCAGTTTGAACGAGGTCGGCAGCTTCTTGAAAAATTTGCGCTCGGTTTCGTCCGAGAGCGCGTCGAAGTTCACTTCGATGGGGTAGAATTGAAGTTCGTCGAGGAGCGATTTGCCTGCACCGCTGCCGGAAGCAGCCGACGCAGGCGCATGGGTGGACTGGCGGCGTTGATTGATTTCTCGTTGCCATTTTTCAACGGTCTCCTTGAACAACTCCACCGTTTCGAATGAATAGCGGCTGATCGGGACGCGCCCCGCGGCCTCGGCCACTTCGCGCAGGCCCGGGGATTTTTCCCGGCGGTCCACGCCTTCATCGGGCGCAACACTCGCGTTCACGACCACCAGCACGACCTTGCGTATCTGATCCACTTGAAACCAAGGCATCCCGCGCCCCGCGTTCTCGCGCGTGACGATCCCCTCCAGCGGACCGCGCAAGCCGAGGTCATCCGCCAGGCCGCCGTCGAGCAGATGAATGAACGGACGATTCGTGGAATCGAGGTAAGCGCGCGCTTCCAGGGCCTGGTTGCGTCGGCGCATCGAAGCCGAAGCGTCCGATAACGCGGATTTGATCCAGTCCGGCTCCGGCGAATCGCAGCTGCCCGCGTAGTTCCGCAGTGTAAGGGGACTCAGCAGGATCGGGAAAGCCGAAGAAGCCGCCACCGCGCGGCCCAGCGGAAAGCTGGACAGGTCCGAGCAGAGCAGATCAAACTGGTCCTGGGTAAACTCGAAGCGCGAACCGAGCGACATATCGGTGGCGTTGATCATCAGAAATGGACGCCGTCCCTGCGCGAGCAAATCGTGGAATGTGTGCCTGCCGAACAGAAGCCGGTCGTAATACTCGGCCGCCATGTCGATGCGGCTGAACTTTGGCGACGCGAGGCGCACCCAGTTGACCGGTGAGGAATAAAGCGCCAGCAGCCGCCCCTGGACGTTTCGCTTGAGGAAACTGGATTCGAAATCACAAAAGATACGGTCGCCGTAAAGCGCGTAGTACGCTGCGGTGAAACTTCCGCCCGACACAGACGAAATCAAATCCACTTCGTCCAGCAACCGGCGGCGTTCCCCCTCCCAGACGATTTCCGTTTTCGCGAGTTCCTCGAGCACGCCATAGGAGAGCGCGGCAGCGCGGGTGCCGCCGCCCGAAAAAGCCAGCACGACAAACAAACTGTCCGAGTTGTTCGCGTGGGAGAGGTTGTTGAAGCGATAACCCGCCTCGGGCGCGGCGCGCGCCAGCGGTGCATTGAGCGGATAATGCGCGCAGCCGCCCAGAAAGAGAGTCCACGCCAACAGGAACTGAACCGCCAGCCGTCGCATCGGGTGCGGGCCGTCATTGGCGGCGTCCTTCACCGACGTCACTGCCACATTCAAATCAGGTTTCATCCGGACGGCTCCAGGTTCGCAGGTCCAGACAAACCCTGCGAACCGCGGAACGGCTTCATCTTGTTTGGTCAAGTTCTCCCTTCCTCTTTCCGTCATCCCGCCGCCAAAGTCAAAAGAAGGCGCCGTCCGCGTCGTGGTGCATCTGGTGGGGCGAAACTCCGTCGAGGACTGATTTCTGTCCGTTGGAGGGCTCGACGGAGTCTCGCCCCACCGAAGATGCAAACTGCACCGCTATCCGGGTCCGGCCAAAATTCCCGGTGAAAACGCCGCTTTGCCGGCAGTCGGCGAAACGAGTAGAGTGCAGACGGTTGATGAAAGCTGAGACCCCATCTGCAACCGTCGGTCCGACCGACCGCGTTTTGTGTCTGACGCGGACCGTCGCCGAGGCGATGAAGGCCGAACCGACGTTGGAAGCGGTGAAAATCAATCGCGCGCAGCGTTCGATTTCTGTGGCCACGCTGGGCCGGCCAAAAACACCGGACCTTGAAGGCTATCTCACCGCGCAAATCCGTCAGATCGAACAGGGCAAAACCGGCCAGCGGTGTGCTTTGCTGGATGGCGCCGCCGATTGTCTGACGTGTCCGGCGCCACAGCCGCCCGCGGAGCGAGGCCGGTTGAGCATCCGACAGGAAGGCGACACGACGACCATCGCGCGCGTGACGTGCGTGACCGCGCCGAAGTTCTGGCGGTGGCGCGAAATCCCCTGGCCGCGGCTGGTCCCGCGCGAGGTCTTGCTACCGGAGGATGCCGAGCACGAGCACGAATGGAAACTCCAACTCCTCGCCGCGACGTTGTGCGGCTTGTTCGGTTTGACAGCCGGTTTCCTCGCGCAGGGTCTGGTGGCCAGGGTGTTTTATGTTCTGGCTTACGTCGCCGGAAGCTGGTTCACCGTCCATGAAATCCAGGAGTTGCTGCAAAAGCGCGCGCTGGACGTGCATTTCCTCATGCTGGTCGTGGCGCTCGGCAGCGCCAGTATCGGCGCCTGGGGCGAAGGCGCGATGCTGCTGTTCCTGTTTTCATTTTCGGGCGCGCTCGAACATTACGCGATGGGCCGCACCCATCGTGAAATCCGGTCGCTGTTCAAGACCGCGCCGAAAGTGGCGACTCTGGTGGACGGAAACGGCAATGAGCGCGCGGTGGCGGTCGAACAGTTGGAGCCCGGCATGCGGCTGCTCATCAAACCGGGGGAACAATTCCCGGCGGACGCCGAGATCAACAAAGGCAGGACCGCCGCGGATGAATCCAATCTGACCGGCGAATCGACGCCCGTGGACAAGGCGGTTGGGGACAGCGTGCTGGCCGGCACGTTGAACTTGTGGGGCGTCGTTGAAGTGAGCGTGCTGCGCCGCGCGCAGGAGAGCGCGTTGCAGAAGATCATTCATCTGATCAAGGAGGCCCAGCACCTTAAAGCGCCGTCGCAACGGTTCACCGACAAATTCGGGACCCGCTACACCTATGCAATCCTCAGTTTGTCATTGTTGATGTTCTTTGTCTGGTGGCTCGGCTTTGGATTCGGGCCGTTCGTTTCGACGCCGGCGGGCAAGAGCTCGTTTTATCGGGCGATGACGCTGCTGGTGGTGGCGTCGCCGTGCGCGCTGGTGCTCTCGATTCCATCAGCCGTGCTGGCGGCGATCGCCTGGGCGGCCAAACGCGGCATTCTCTTCCGCGGCGGCGCGGCGGTGGAAAAACTCGCCGAGATCAGCGTCGTGGCGATGGACAAGACCGGCACGCTGACGACCGGCGACTTGAAAGTCGAACGAGTGGAAAGTTTCCCGCCCGGGCGCGAGCAAGAGGTTTCTCAATTGGCTTACTCGCTGGAGCGACTCTCGACGCACCCTCTGGCCCGCGCGATTACGCGCTTCGGCAAGCAGCAGCAACTGGCGGCGTTGGAGTTGGAGCAGGTTGAATCGATCACTGGCGCCGGTCTCAGAGCCCAACACAAGGGCGGGAGTATTCTGCTCGGAAGGCGCGAATGGCTCAGCCAGGGCACGGTCGCGCAAGTCCTCGCAAAGGTGCCGCCGACCGATGCCAGCTTTTCCGAGGTCTGGCTGGCCAACGGTGATTTGCTCGGCCGCGTCCTGCTGCGTGACGACATCCGGTCGCAGGCGCGACCGGTCGTCGAGGAGCTGCGCCGTGAGGGTCTGCAAACCATCGTGCTGACCGGCGACCGCAAACCCAACGCCGAACATCTGAAAAAAGAACTCCAGCTCGACGACGTCCGTTCCGAACTGAAACCGGAGCAGAAGGTCGCGGTCATTCACTCTTTCACCGGCCAGAAACTGCGCGTGGCGATGGTTGGCGATGGTGTCAACGACGCGCCCAGTCTGGCCGCCGCGCACGTCGGCGTGGCGATGGGCGCCCGCGGATCAGACGCGGCGCTTGAACAGGCTGAAGTTGTGTTGATGCACGACCGGCTGGAAAACTTTCTCACCGCCTTTCAGCTCAGCAAACGCGCCCGCCGCGTGATCCGGCAGAACCTGTTCATTTCGCTTGGCACGGTCATTGTGCTGGTCGCGTTCGCGCTCTTCGGCGGCATCCCCCTGACGGTCGGCGTCGTCGGCCACGAAGGGAGCACGGTGCTGGTGGTTCTGAATAGCCTGCGATTGCTGTTCGGGAAAAGCGCCCGCCGGTAATTCCTGAAAGGTCGCGGCCTTTTCAAATTTTGTGTTCGACGAGTGGTGGTCGGACGATAAGCTTTTCGGTTGTGAATGGACTTCTCCGACCGGCGAATACCAAAAGGAGACATCGGCATTGGAAAACGCTGCTCATTGCGTTGGCAATGGCGTTTGTTGCGAACGCGCCCGTGTCCGGCGCTACTACCATCGCTGAGAAGGGCACGAGCCGATACCGCATCGTCGTCGCTTCCGACGCAATCCCGTCCGAACGCTACGCCGCCGAGGAGTTGCAGCGTTACCTCGAAAGCATGAACGGCGCGAGGCTGCCGATTGTGAGCGATGCTGTACCGATGGAGTCGCGCGAGATTCTGCTCGGTGACAACGCGCATTTGCAGAGGCTGAAATTGAGCATCGACTTCAACAAACTCGGCGCGGACGGTTTCGCACTGCGGACCGATGGCAAAAAAATCATCATTGCCGGTGGCAGACCTCGGGGGACCATCTACGGCGTTTACGCGTTGTTGGAGGAGAAACTCGGCGTCAGGTGGATCACGCCGGAGTTTGAAGTCGTGCCGAAGCTCGCGCGCGTCAACCTGCCTAAGCTGAACGAAACACAGATTCCCGCGCTCGAGTATCGCGAAGTGTACTGGACCGAGATGATGCGTGACGCCGACTTCGCGGCGCGGCACCGATTGAACGGGAACCATTATCGGCTCACGGAAAAGCACGGCGGCCGGGCGGCGGTTTACTATCCGTTCGTGCACAGCTTCGATATGCTTCCAACCCCGACGTTTTAAAGATCGCCATCGACCGCGTGCGCCAATGGCTGAAGGAGCATCCCGAAGCCACCATCATCAGCGTCTCGCAAAACGACACGTTCAACTACTGCCAGTGCGAGAAGTGCCAGGCGCTGGACGACGCGGAGGGGAGCCCGGCGGCGTCATTGATCCGCTTCGTCAATGCAATTGCCGAGGACGTCGAGGGCGACCATCCGAACGTCCGCATCGACACGCTGGCTTACCAATACAGCCGCAAGCCGCCGAAAACGCTGCGTCCGCGCCACAACGTGATCGTGCGCCTGTGTTCGATTGAGTGTTGCTTTGCGCATCCGCTGGAGACGTGCTCGTCGCCGGAGAACCAACGCTTCCGCGACGACATCATCGCGTGGCAACCGGTCGCGCCGCTGCTTTATGTCTGGGACTACACGCCGAACTTTTCGCATTATCAACAGCCCTTTCCGAACTTCGACGCCCTCCAGCCCAACGTGCAGTTCTTCGTCAAGCACGGCGTGAAAGGGTTGTTCGAAGAGGGCAACTATTCGGGCGGAGGCAATGGCGAGATGGGACCGCTGCGCGCCTATGTGCTGGCGAAGCTGCTGTGGAACCCGTACACCGACGTGCAGAGGCACATCATTGAATTTCTGAACGCTTACTACGGCAAGGCCGCGAATAACATCCGCGCTTATCTGGAGCTGTTGCACCGCCAGGTTCGCGAGAAGGGTTATCACGCGCACATCTACGACCCGCCGGCTGCGCCCTATCTGAACAACGAAGCCATCAACGGCGCCGAAAAGCTCTTCGACGAGGCGGAACGATTGGCCGACGACGGCACGATCCGGTTCCGCGTGCAAGTGGCTCGCCTGCCGATCTGGTACGTGAAACTGGCGACGAACCGCGTCACCGGCGAAGCGCGTGCCGAATTGCTGCACAAGTTTCTATCCGTCGCGCGAAAAGCTGGCATCAGCAAC
>QHOP01000144.1 GCA_003219345.1 Verrucomicrobiota bacterium | reverse complement strand
TCAGCAGCTCGGCGATTTCGCCTTTCATTTTCGTGAAGAAATCATTGCGTGTGCCGACTTTCAAAGGCTGATCGCCATCGAGAAGCGTGGCCGTGATTTCGCCGCCGCCGGTCGTTTGGCCGTTCAAATAATGGGTGGCGGTGGTGCCGGCCATTTCAAACCCGGCGACGAGGTAGGTGCCGGCGCGGAACCGGGCGGCACCATCGGCAGCGCCGATATCGGAGGCGCCGGTGCCTTGGCCGTCCCCGCGATACAGCCGCGGGATGCCGGTACCGGGCAGGGTGTAGTAATCGGTCGGCGCCGGAAGATTATCAACGGTCTTTCCCCACACGGCGCGGTACGTGGCGAAGTCGTCAAACTTCACGACGAAGAACGAGGAAATATCGCCGGCGATGCTGATGCTGTCCGCATCAGCGACGTCGAGAAAATCATCCACGCCATCGAAGCGCAACGCGGGTTTGTTATTTTGCGCGTTAGCCACAAAGAGGGGAGCGGCCGCGTCGGTGATCTGGACCGCGTTATTTCCATGAGTCGATTGGTCCGCCCACTGGGTCACGCCGCCGCTGGCGTTGGTCGTTATGCCGGCGTCGGCTTTGAGCCAGAGTTGCAGGCGGTTGGTGACGCTCAGGACTTGAGCGTTGAGAACGCGGGCGGCCGCAAAAAACACAAAAACGGCGAGGGCCAGGCGCGTGGATTTTTGGTAATTCATGCTCGCTCCGATTGTTTTGGGTCTTGATTCAACCAGCCGGTCACTGCGAGAGCGGAATATTGAAGAAGCACATCCAGTTCCCGATGTTGCCCCCTCCCGCGCCCAGACTCACTTTGCGGCCTGAAAACCACTCGACGTGCCCATCCTCGAACAGGAAATTGCCGCCGGCGGGCGCGCCGCGCGCGATACGATGAACCGCGGTGGGAACCCTTTTGCCGTTATAATCCGTGTACCAGGTCAACCGGGCGTCGTAAACGTTCGTAGTCTGGGGCCCGATTCCTTGCAGACGGTCGATGAGGACGGGCGCCTGTGCAAACTGTCCACCCAGCTTATTCCGGTAAAACCACTGTTCCGTCCCCCTGGCATAGCTTTTTACGCCGCTGTCGTTGTTCGTCCTGCCCGGCAAATAGAAATATCCGATCAACTGTGGCTGATTGTCCGTAAGCACGTTGTCGCTCTCGTAGGCGCGGTGCCATTTGTCTGTTGGGCAATACAACACGTTGTTCTTGGCTCGCTCGGTTTTGCCATGCGTGTTCTTCATCAGGTAATTGTTCCAAAAATTGCTCATGCTCGGCATGATCCAGCTTAGATCGAAACCCTTGCTGTTATCCGGAAACGAGTCGTTCGCATCTCCCGCGTACATGGTCAGGGCCAGTCCCCACTGCTTGCAATTGCTGGCACAAAGCACTTTGTCGGCGCTGGCTTTGGCCTTCGCGAGCGCGGGCAACAACAAGGCCGCAAGGATGGCAATGATGGCAATGACCACCAGCAGCTCGATGAGTGTGAACGCCGGACAGCCAAGCCACCCGCGTGAAATCGATGAGCGCGTCAGTCGCATAGCAGTGCCTTTCGCTGAAACTGGGCGGAATACACCACATTTTTACGCCTCCTCCAGAAAAAAGCAAGTGTGCGTTTGCCAGCACACCCGCAGCAAAGCGCGCCGTGGCGCCGTATCCGCCAGACGGTCGGCTCTAGCGATGTTTGGCGGTGACCTCAGCCGCTTACGATCTCGTTGATGACTTCACCGTGAACATCGGTCAAACGCCGGTCGATGCCGTTGTGACGGAAGGTCAGCTTCGTGTGATCAACGCCCAACAGGTGCAATACCGTCGCGTGCACGTCGTAGCAGTAAGTCGGATTGACCGAGGCTTTGTAGGACCACTCGTCGCTTTCGCCATAGCTCACGCCGCCTTTGCTGCCGCCGCCGGCGAGCCACGTCGTGAAAGTGAATGGATTGTGGTCGCGCCCCTTGGCGCCCTGGCTGCACGGCATGCGACCGAACTCGGTCGTCCACATCACGATAGTGTCGTCCAACAAGCCGCGGACCTTGAGGTCCTTGATGAGCGCCGCGGTTGGTTTGTCCATGCTGCGGCCCATGTCGAGATGGTCGCGCGCGAGGTCTTCGTGACTGTCCCAATTGCGGCGGGGAAAACCGTTGTCCGCGCCGCTCCAGACCTGAATAAAACGCACGCCGCGTTCGAGCAACCGTCGCGCAGTCAGGCAGCGTCGGCCAAAATCTTCCGTGATGGTTTCGTCAAGGCCATAAAGTTTCCTGGTCGTCTCGGATTCACGGGAAATGTCGAGCACTTCCGGCGCGCTAAGCTGAAGCTTCGCCGCCAGCTCATAGGAAGCGACGCGGGCGTCAAGCCGCGAATCGCCTTCACGCGCAGCCTGGTATTGGCGATTCATTTTTTGAAGGAGCGCCAGACCTTCTTTTTCGCTTTCCGATGTGATGTACTTGGCCGACTCGGGTGGAAACAAATCGAAAATCGGATTGGGTTTGCCGACCCGAATCATCGTTCCCTGATGTGTTGCGGGGAGGAAACCTGAACTCCAGTTCGCCGGGCCATTCGGCGCAAAACCACGCAGGTCCGGGAGCACGACGAACGTTGGCAGATTGTCCGTCAGGGAGCCGAGGCCATACGAAATCCACGCGCCCATCGCAGGGAAACCCGGCAACAGGAAGCCCGTGTTTTGCATGAATGTGGCGAGGCCGTGCACGTTGGACTTTGAAATCATCGAGTGGATGAACGCAATGTCATCCGCGCATGAGCCGATGTGCGGCACCAGATCGCTGATCCACTTGCCGCACTGGCCGCGCGGTCTCCATTCCCACGGGCTTTTCATCACCGCGCCGGGATCGCTCTGGAACAGCTCGACCTTTTCGCCCGGATCAAACTTCTGGCCGCTTCGTCTGATCAGCTCCGGCTTGTAATCGAAAGTGTCGCACTGGCTGGCGGCGCCGGACATGAAGAGTTGCACCACCCGTTTGGCTTTGGCCGGATGATGAAGACCGCCGTTCAGAGCAGCGCGGGTCCTGGGAACAACCGCATCGGCCAATAAACCTTCCGCGCCCAACAAATGAGCCAGCGCAATGCCGCCAAGACCCCCGCCGAAGCGCCAAAGAAATTCACGGCGATCCAACAACCCCGGATCGCTCGCGCCGAAGGCAACGGGTGTTTGCCGCGACGAGCAAACATGACACGGAATGGGGCCTTGGTTCATGGTTAGTTTCAACGATTCCAGAATCGCGCATCGGAGCCATGAACATCCCCCTCACCCGCCCTTCGGGCACCCTCTCCCCCTCGGAGGGGGAGAGGGAAGGGGTGAGGGGGCGGGTTCATGGTCAGGCAAGTATATCGGCGATGACCTCGCCGTGGACGTCCGTCAGGCGACGATCAGCTCCGTTGTGTCGGAACGTCAGTTTCGCGTGATCAATGCCGAGCAGGTGCAGCACCGTGGCATGGAAATCGTAGGTGGTAGCCGGATTGTCCGCGGCTTTCCAGGACCATTCATCGCTTTCGCCGTAGGCCAACCCGCCTTTGACGCCGCCTCCGGCCATCCAACCGACGAACGTGCCGCCGTTGTGGTCGCGTCCCTCGTTGCCCTGCGAAAACGGCATGCGACCGAATTCCGTGCTCCACAGCACCAGCGTGTCGTCGAGCAGTCCGCGCGCTTTGAGATCGTTGAGCAACGCGGCGACCGGCTTGTCCGTGGCGGCGCACATCGGCGGGAGTTCCTTGTGAATACTTGCGTGGTTGTCCCAATTGTTGGTCGGGCCGCCGGCGCCGCTCCAGACCTGCACGAAGCGCACGCCCCGCTCGATGAGCCGGCGGGCGAGCAGACAGCGGCGTCCGAAATCTCCCGTCACTGTGTCGTCGAGGCCGTAGAGTTTGCGCGTTGCCTCGCTCTCGCCGCTGACGTCGAAGGCTTCCGGCGCGCTGAGCTGCATCCTGGCAGCGAGTTCGTAAGCCTGAATGCGCGCTTCAAGCCGGGCATCGGCGTCGTTGGCGACGAAATGCGCGTGGTTGAGCCGCCGCAACAGCGCCAGGCCGTCGCGGTCTGCTTCGGGTGTGATGTACTTCTGCGCGGACGGCGCCCGCAGGTGCGCGAGCGGCTCCGTGCCGCTCGCGTTGATGACCGTACCCTGGTGTGTCACAGGCAGAAAGCCGGAGCTGAAGTTTCCTTTTTGGTTGTAAGGCAGCCCCTTCGGGTCCGGCAGCACGACAAACGCGGGGAGGTTGTCCGTTTCGCAACCGAGCGCATAGCTGACCCATGCGCCGAAACAAGGGAAACCCGGCAGCAGAAAGCCCGTGTTCATCAGGTAGCTGCCGGGGCCGTGGACGTTCGTCCTCGACACCATGGCCATCAGGAACGCCATGTCGTCCACGCACGCTGCCAAATGCGGCAGCAGACTGCTCACCCAGCGGCCGCACTGCCCGTGCTGTTTGAACTCAAAGCCCGGCTTGAGCACCGTTCCTGGTTCGCTCGTGGCCGCTTCGACGCGTTCGCCGCCGCCCGGGTCGAACTTTTGCCCGTGACGCTTCATCAACTCGGGTTTGTAGTCGAACAGATCCATCTGGCTTGCGCCGCCGTTCATGAAAAGCTGGATCACGCGTTTCGCCCGCGCCGGATGATGCGGCCCGCCGCGCAACACTCCACGAATGGCCGCGCTCGTCGCAACCTGGCGCGACTCGCCCTCATCCGCCAATAACCCGTGCCGGCCGAGTAGATGCGCCAGGGCGACACCGCCCAGTCCGCCGCCAAAGCGCCAGAGGAATTCGCGGCGGCTTGTTTGGACAGTCTCTGGAAAGGCTCCACGGTCTTTGTCCGCGCATTGGGACCACGAACGCACCCCCAACCCCTCCAGAGGAGGGGAGTCGATGTCAGGCACGCTTGCCGAGTTCCCCTCCTGGGAGGGGCCAGGGGTGGGTCGGTTCATGGAAAGAGCTTTTGCATGGCGATCAGTTCACAAACATGAACTCGTTGCTATTAAAAATCAGCCGGCAAAGGTTCGCCAGCCCGTGTTTTTCCGCATAGGCGGCCAGCTCCTCCGACTCTGTCGGCGACGGCGGACGACTCAGGGCTAATTCATACGCCAGCGTCACCTGTTCCCGGCGCGCCTTCGCCAGCGATTCGAGCCGCGCGGCGAAGCGTCCGGCGTAATGCGCCACGAAGGCGTTATTCCACATCGCGAGCGCCTGCTGCACCGTGACACTGGCGTTGCGCACCGGCGTGAGTTGGTCGCCGGAGGGACAATCCAGCGCATCCATGAACGGGTCCGGCAGCGTACGGAAGAGGAAGCGATAGACACTGCGCCGCCTGGCGGCGGGACTGTCCACGTCAAACTTCGAATAATCCACCTTTGGCGTGACATGGATGCCCGGCTGGAGATCGAACTGCAGGTCGCTCGGTCCGCCCATGCGGAGGTCAAGACCGTCGGAAATCTGGAGAATGGCGTCGCGCACCTGTTCCGCGTCGAGCCGGGTGCGATTCATCCGCCAGAGCAGGCGGTTATCCTGATCAACGTGGTCGCGTGAGACTCCTGGCAAGCCCTGCTCGGAAGAAAGGTGGGCTCGCGGGGACGCTCGCCCCACCAACGTTGAGGACTGCCGATAGGTCGTGCTGGTGACGATGAGCCGGTGGAGCTGTTTCAGGGACCCGCGCGCGTCGTCGCGGAACCAAATGGCCAGCCAGTCCAGCAACTCCGGATGCGAGGGCCGGCCGCCCATCTTGCCGAAGTCGTTTGGCGTCTCCACCAGGCCACGGCCGAAATGATAATGCCACACACGGTTCGCGATCGATCGCCAGGTCAGCGGATTGTCCGGGTGCGCCAGCCAGCAGGCGAGCGCCGCGCGTCTCGCGCCTTCATCATGTGGATCAGCGATATCGAATTTCGCCGGTAACGCGGACACACCTGTCAATGCGCCGGGAATCGCCAGTTCAACCGGCTTGTTGATGTCACCGCGCCGGAGCCTGTGCACCGGACGCGGGTCGGAGGCAGGCTTTAGACCTCCGTCGGGGTCAAAGTCATTGGCGGCGGCGTAAACCAGTGAAGGTTTTGGCAGCTCGGCGAGTTCGCGAGAGATCTTCTCTTTCAGTTGGAAAGCGGCCAAACCCGCGCGTTGGTCGTCGTTCCGTTGAGCGGCGGGGATCGCCAGTATCTGCTCGATCTCCGCGGGGAGCACCCGCACACGGGCCGGCGGTTGAGCGTCGGTCACCGACAGACGCGGACGGCCGATGAGATGACCCTCGCCGTGCAGTTGTTTGAGCACGAAGGTCAGGGTGGAGCCGCTGGACAATGTGAGTGGCGTCTTTAACTGGAACACCGCCTGGTGCGTCTCGCCGACCTTCGGGTGAATGCCCCACGCGGTCTTCTCGTTGCGATCCAGCGCATGCTCGATGGTCCAGCCGGTCTGATCGAAATCCGCGGAAGGATTAACCAGTTGCACTTCGCGTGGTGCGGCGGCAACCGGTTCGAAGAGCAACAGCTGAAATTCGCTTAAATGCAGGTTGCCATTATCTTGCCGCCCCGGACCACCCTTGGGCAGAGATTCGTCCGCGAGTACTTCCAGCCGGACCGCTGTGATGCCTGACACCGGAGAAGCAACGGTGATGGTATAAGTGTCGCGTTCCGGCCGTGGTCCGCTCGCGAGCAACGAGCCGTCCGATTGACGCGTGAGCGTGGCGCCGCCGACCGACACGAACGTCTGCGCCTCGACGACCTTCCACTCCGGTTTTCGCTCAGAAAGGGCGCGTTCCCATTCGGCCACTTCGCGTTGCGTGCCGGGAGCCAGCAGTAGTTCGCGGTCACCGCGTTCGAGGCGTTTGCGGTCGTGCAGCAGTGCCTGGCGGCGGCGATGCACGGCCGGATCAATGTCGTAAACGCGATTGGCCCGGTCCACGCCGGCAAACACCGCTTGGAGCGCGTAGTAGTCGCGCTGGCTGATCGGATCGAACTTGTGGTCGTGACATCGCGCGCATTGGACGGTGGTGCTGGTGAAGGTTTGCATCACCGTGGTGACCATGTCGTCGCGGTCGAGGTAGCGGCCGATCTGGCGGTCAATTGTATCCTCACGGATGTCACGCAGCGAACTCTCGTCCCATGGCCCCGCAGCGATAAATCCGAGCGCGACCGTGGCTTGCGGATCGCCAGGGAACAAGACGTCGCCCGCGATCTGCTCCTGAACAAAGCGCGTGTACGGCTTGTCGGCGTTGAATGAAGCGATGAGGTAATCGCGATACGGCCAGGCGTTCGTGCGGATACGGTCCTGGTCGTGGCCGTGCGTCTCGGCGAAGTGGACTGCGTCCATCCAATGTCGCGCCCAGCGCTCGCCGTAGCGCGGTGACGCGAGCAAACGGTCAACGACAAGCTCGTACGCGTCCGGTGATCTGTCGGCGAGGAACGCGCGCATTTCGCCCGACGTCGGCGGCAGGCCGATGAGGTCGAAGTAAACGCGGCGGAGCAGCGGCCGTTTGTCGGCTTCGGGCGAAGGGCTGAGTTTGTGTTGGGCCAGTTTTGCGCCGATGAAAGCGTCGATCGGGTTGGGTGATCTGTTATGCGTGAAACGTGAAGCCGGCACTGGCGGACGTCCCAGGGGGCGGAACGCCCAGTCGTCCGGCAGAACAGGTGTGTCGATCGGGCCACCAGTCGCACGTTCCGATGGGCGGCCGCAAAACGTTCCCGTGAGCAAGGCGAACAGCCAGAGTAAGGGACGCGCATTCATGGCTCAATCGACGAAGACAAACTCGCTGCTGTTGAGCAGGACGCGGCAGGCGTTGGCGAGGCCGTGCTTACGTGCGTAATCGGACATGAGCCGCAATTCCCCGGTCGTTGGTTCGCGGTTCAGCGTCAGACGGAAAGCCATTTGGACCTGGTTGTTGGCGGTCGAGCCGGCGGCTTTTAGTCGCTCGGCGAAATGCTCGCACTGGCGGAGGACGAAGGGGTCGTTCAACGTGGAGAGGGCCTGAAGCGCCGTGAGCGTGACGTTTCGTTTCGGCGTGAGCATGTTTGCATCGGGACAATCCAGCGCTTCCATAAAGGGGTCGGGCACACTGCGGACGATAAAACGATAGACGCTTCGGCGACAAGCGGCCGGACTGTCCGCGTCAAACCGCGTGTAGTCGTAAGTCGGCGAGTGGTCATCCTTGAAGAAAAACTGCCGAACGGAAGGCCCGCCCGCCGTGAGATCAAGCTTGCCGCTCAGCAACAGGAGCGTGTCGCGAAATGACTCGGCGTCGAGGCGCTGGCGGTTCATGCGCCAGAGGAAACGATTGTCGCCGTCAATCCGCGCAAACGCTGGATCATTTTGGGACGATTGCCGGTAGGTCGCGCTGGTTACCATGAGCCGGTGCAATTTTTTCAGGGACTCCCCGTTGTCGAGAAACCAGCAGGCCAGCCAGTCCAGCAGTTCC
>QHOP01000578.1:2326-4789 GCA_003219345.1 Verrucomicrobiota bacterium | reverse complement strand
GCAGCCGACGTAAGGAGGCTGAGTCTGAAATCCGAAATCGGAAATCTGAAATCGGAAATAGCGAGAGCC
The DNA here is from genome assembly GCA_003219345.1 of Verrucomicrobiota bacterium. Taxonomy (GTDB): domain Bacteria; phylum Verrucomicrobiota; class Verrucomicrobiia; order Limisphaerales; family AV2; genus AV2. The sequence continues at coordinate 4,720 of QHOP01000578.1, read as the reverse complement.
TCCGACTCCGAAAATGGGATTGGAGGAAACGCTCGCCCTCACCCCGGCCCTCTCCCCCAGGAGAGAACGCCCCGAACTTTGTGCGTGCCTTGCGCCCTTGAACCAACCCACAGCCCCCTCACCCCGGCCCTCTCCCCCTCGGAGGGGGAGAGGGTGCCCGAAGGGCGGGAGAGGAGGAGGTTCATGGGCTGGGGGGAAGCACGCACAGTTTCCAGAATTTTCGCGCCCTTTGGTGTGGAATTGCTTCATGGGGACTCACGTCGGCGGCTACAGCTCTGAGAATTCAACGATGCTTTTTCACACCTGGCCCTTCGCAATTTTCCTGCTCATTGTCTTGCCGGTGTTCTTCGCGCTGCGGAAAACCCGGTTGTGGCTCCCCTGGTTGACAGTCGCTTCTTACTTTTTCTACGGATGGTGGAATCCGTACTACTTGTTCCTGGTCCTTTACTCCACTGTGCTCGATTTCTCTCTGGTTGCGCTGATGGACCACTGTCCGCACGGGGGACAAAAGGTGGACGTGCGGGCGCGACTTACGCGCCTGCGGTTTGAAGATCGCGTGTTGAAGTTCGCGTTTGTGGGCGCGACTTCAGCCGCCGCCGGAATCCTGGGACTGGCCTTGGCGGGCCCGAAAACGCTGCGACCTACGATGGCTGCGCTCGGCGTGCTGGTGTTGCTGATGGCGTTGGGGGCGCTCTTGAGCAGCCGCCGAATCTGGTTGTTGATCAGCCTGGTGAACAACCTGGCACTCCTGCTCTTTTTCAAATACGCGCGGTTTGTGGTGGAGAACCTCAACGCGGTATTCGCCTCCCATGTCGCGCTGAAATTGCCCGATCCGTCCACGCTCATGCCGTTCGGGTTCGAATACCTGCTCCCGGTCGGGATATCGTTCTTCACCTTCCAGTCGTTGAGTTACACGATTGATTTCTATCTGGGCAACGTTCAGCGCGAGCGGAACTTTCTTCGCTTTGCCACGTTCGTTTGTTTTTTCCCCCAGCTCATGGCCGGGCCGATCGAACGCGCCCGGCATCTGCTGCCGCAGTTTCGCCAGTTCCCGCCGATCCGGTTGCAGAACTTCACCGACGGCGCATCGCTGTTCCTCGTCGGTCTGTTCAAGAAACTGGCGCTGGCCAATTACCTTTCGTTCTATGTCGAACGCATGTATGACAACCCGAAGGCGCACGGCGCGGCGGCTTTGATCCTGGCCACCGCCGCATTTGGCTGGCAGATCTTCTTCGACTTCAGCGGCTACACGGACATGGCCCGCGGCGTCGCGAAGCTCATGGGCTTTCATTTGATTTTGAACTTCAACAATCCTTACCTCGCCACCGGGCTGGGCGATTTCTGGTCGCGCTGGCACATCAGCCTTTCCACCTGGTTCCGGGATTACGTTTATATTCCGCTCGGAGGAAACAAACACGGCACCTTCAACATGTACCGGAATCTGTTTCTGACCTTCTTCATTTCCGGCATCTGGCACGGGGCGGCGTGGACATTTTTCATCTGGGGAACCCTCCACGCGCTGGGCGTGATGATCACCCGCGAATTGGAGCGGTCCGCCTTTTACCGGACGTGCGTCCCGCGGTTGATGAAGCAACTGGGTGTGTTTGTCTTTGTGAGCTTCGCCTGGATTTTTTTCCGCGCCGAGTCGCTCAACGATGCCCTGCTGATCGTCCAGCGCATCTTCACCGCCGCCTGGCATGACCCGCAAATCCCCGCCCTGATGCTCGGACTTGTGGCCCTGGTGTGGCTTTACGAATTCCTGTACGAGTCGCGCCTCCGGAACGTGCTTCAGACCGATTTCGTCCGCGTCGGTGCGGCGGTGTTCATGGTGTTGTATCTGTGCCTCTGCGGCTCCGGCGGCGGAACGTTCATCTATTTCCAATTCTAAATGTCCTCGCCAAAAACCATCGAGATTCCCGAAACGCCTTTCGTGAATGAAATGCGGCTCAACGCACGGCATTGGATTGTGGTGTTCGGCATCCTGGCGATCATCCTGGTGCTGACACCGCGCCTCTGGTCGAGACTGGAGCGTTTCCAGACCGGGCCCGATTACCGCATCCCTTACGCGCTGAGCAAGGACTACTGGCTCTACCAACGGCGTCTTGAGCAGATCGCACCGACCAACGTGGTCGTGCTCGGCGATTCCGTGGTGTGGGGCGAATACGTCCTGCCCGAGGGCACGCTGTCGCATTTTCTGCAGTCCGGTCAGCCGGCAATGTTCGTGAACGGCGGCGTGAACGGATTGTTCCCGCTCGCGCTCGAGGGTCTGGTCCGCTACTACGGCGGGCCGTTGCGCGGGCGCAAAGTCATTGTGCATTGCAACGCGCTTTGGATGAGCAGCCCGAAAGCGGACCTGCGCACCGAGAAGGAAGAGCGCTTCAATCACGCCGAGCT
>QHOP01000578.1:0-2310 GCA_003219345.1 Verrucomicrobiota bacterium | reverse complement strand
CGAAACTTCCCGTTCTCGCAATGGGTGACGCATTTGCAGGTCACCTGTTTTGGACAGAAGAGCATCCTGAACTGGACACTCGAAGAAGACGGCAGCGATCCGCCGCATTATCCGAACGCGTATAAGAATCCCTTCGCGCAAATCAGGTTTGCGATTCCGCCGGAGCCGGCCGACGATCCCGAACGCGGCCCGCGCAGTCCGCGCCACAAACCGTGGTCCACGACCGGAACGTCCGGCTCGCCTGGCGAAGGCACGACGCGCTTCGAGTGGGTTGACCTGGATGAGTCACTGCAATGGGCGGCCTTTCAGCGGTTGGTGAAACTTCTCGAATCGCGCGATAACGACGTGTTCGTGCTGATCGGCCCGTTCAACGAACACATCATGGCCGAGGAAAACCGTCCCGCATTTCGTCGGCTCCGCGACGGTATCGTCGGTTGGCTGGCGAAGAATCACGTGCCGTACATTGTCCCGGCCACACTGCCCAGCGCGCTTTATGCGGACGCGAGTCATCCGCTCACGGAAGGGTACCAGCGCCTGGCCGGAGAGCTTTGGAGTGCCGCGCAGTTTCGCGATTGGCTGAAGCGAACCCGGACAGCGCGCTGATAGTCCGTTCCGGTGATCATGGGGGGAGACTCCGTCGAGCCCTCTCCAATGGGATAGAAGTTAGGGCTCGACGGAGTCTCGCCCCACCGTTCATGATCCCGTGATGCCTGCGCACAGCGAAAGGAGGCTTGACGATTGGTGGTCTTGTGATTGGTGGTAAAAGATAACATGTTGTTCCTTCTTCAAACGATTTTGTTTTGCATATTGCTTAGTGCGGGAATAAGCATTGGAATCCGCTTGGCAGAATATGTTGGATGGGGAGGATGGCTATTCCCGCCCATTTTAGGGCTCTGCACTGTCGTGTTTTTAACTTGGCCTATCGGAAGGTTGTTGAAAATTTACTCGTGTATTCCGAGGCCGTCCTCTCATAGTTGCAACAGCCAAAAGTGTACCTATCATCGTCTTTCCAAGGACAAACATTTTCATTTGTGGCGGTGCGATGTATGTGGAAAAATACTAGCTCAACTTCGAAAGACACAGTCAATCAAAGGCTCTAAGTATAAAGGGAGAGAATGGTTTATCGTCTTGGACTCAAAAAGTAATCCAACAATCGTCGTGCAGTGTTCCATGGGAAATTATTTCCCGAAACGAAGAGATAAGGTGTGGACGAATTCTGCGGTCACAGAACGCTTGATAGAATACTTTTATCTTCAACAGCATGCCAAATGTGAAAACACATAACGAGAACTGGAACGGCTGGCCCGCTCCCCGGCGTATGCACTGGCTGTTCCAGGCCAGGCTCTGTTGGAGCAAGAGTAAGATTAAGATTACGAAGCGCGTGGGATGCCCTGATCCATGGCGCTGGGGCGGGGCCAGGGCCGGCTCTCCTCTCTCTACTGAACTTTTTGCAGCTCAGCCTTTCTGACGCAGCGAAAGCCATAGATGTCATAGCCGAAACAAACATCCGCATATCCAGGATTCTCGTTATAGCGGTACCCGGACCGACAGCTCTCGGCGCTGAATCGCCAGGCGCCGCCGCGAACGACTTTGGTTTCGCCTTGCGCCGGTCCTCTCGGATCTTCCCGAGGCGCCTCCTGATAATAATCCACCTTGTAAAAGTCGTTGCACCATTCCCACACGTTACCGCACATGTCGTAAAGACCCCACGGATTGGTTTGTTTTTGGCCTGTCGGCCGTGGATGTCCGCCTGAGTTTTTGTCGAACCAGGCGTAATCGCCCAGCTTTGAAGGTGCGTCGCCGAAGAAATAGGCGGTGGTGGTTCCTGCACGACACGCGTACTCCCACTCCGCTTCCGTGGGCAGTCTGTATCCATTCGCGTCGAAGTTGCACTTCCAGGTTTTGAGATCGTAACAGGGTTGCAGCCCCTCCAGTTCGGAGCGTTTATTGCAGAATCTTACCGCGTCGGACCAGCGGACTTGTTCGACGGGATTCTTGTCGCCTTTCCAACGGGACGGATTCGCCCCCATGACTTTTTGGAATTGCTCCTGGGTTACCAAATGTTTGTCGATGTAGAAAGGGCTGACCAGAACTTCGTGCGGCGTTGCATCAACCTCGGCCTTGTCCCCCATCATGAACCGGCCCTCTGAAATCCGGACCATCTCCGATTTGGGATCGGTCCCTGATTGATTGGTGACGCCGCTCGCTGTCGAGTGGGTAGCCGGCGCTTTAGGGGCGGTATCAGGCGGTGTTGTAGCATCATTTGTCGTCTCACGGCCACATCCTGCAAGCAGTGCCAAAGCCCCGGAT
>QHOP01000143.1 GCA_003219345.1 Verrucomicrobiota bacterium | reverse complement strand
GTAAAGGCTGCGCCCGTCCATCAGAACGAGAAGCTTGTTTGCGAACAAATCGTTGAAGCCGCGGGCACTGATTGCCCAGTTGTGGGCGTCCACGCGCGCCACCTCCATGCCCGGAACCAGGCGCAACGCCTCGGGAATGCTCGTCACGCCGGAACGCCGCAGATCGTCAGCCGTCAGGACGGAAACGGCGGCCGGCGCTTCTGAAAGTTTTTCCGCCCGCTTGGAAACCGACGTGACTTCGACGTTCATCAGTTCCTCAAGGCTGAGGTGCGTCAGGTCTGCAGACGAGGCGTCCATTTTCTCGCCGGACGCCCAGGCTGTGTTTAAAAACAAAACCAACGCCGTGACGCAAATTGATTTGTCGTTCATCCGATGAATACAGGGACGGGTTTTGATCGAACGGTGACCAAGGTTCGGTGAATTAAATCAGGATCAACAAATCAAGGTTATGGAGTCCGCCGGAGGCGGAAAAACATGTTGCTCGTCGTATTGCTGAACGTGATGGCATTGTCGCCGCCCGCAACAGTTGGCGGATTCGTTACCGTTATCCAACTGGTGTTCGTTCCATTGAGACTGTCACTGGACTGGAGCTCAAAGTTCTGCAATCCGTAAGGCCAGAAGATCATAACGTCACTCGAACCGGACAATTGCGCGCGCAGTTCCGCATTGCGCGGAAATAATTTGGCAACGAACGCGTCGCCGCTCCCGCCGCCGAACGCCGTTTGCACGCCGTTAGTCGCGGGATAAACGGGAAAGTCGGTCGAGGCAGTCATTCCTGAGATGTAGGCGTTGCCGGCGTTGTCCACCGCGATCCCGTAGCCTTCATCGGCAAAAAGTCCCCCGAGATAGGTCGAATAGTCCAGCGCAGTGCCGCTGGCATTTAACCTGGCCACAAACACGTCATTCAGCCCGCCCAGTGTCGATTGATACGCATTCACGGCTGGAAAATTGGTCGAACTCGTCCGGCCAACGACATAGGCGTTGCCCTGGTTGTCCACCGCGATGCTCCAACCTTCGTCGTTGGAAACGCCGCCGAGATAGGTCCAGTAAATCACGTTCGTGCCGTTGGGGTCCAACTTCATGACGAACGCGTCTTCGCCGCCGCTCTGGTTTGTGTTCAGCATGCTGGCACTCGGAAAATTGGTCAGAGCCGCGAAATTGGTCGATGTCGAAAGCCCGGTCAGATAGGCATAGCCCGCGCCGTCCAGCGCGACTCGAAATGCCTCGTCATCACCTGAGTCACCCAGGTAAGTCGAGAACTGCTTGGTTGCGCCGTCCGAGCTGAGCTTGGTCACAAAAATGTCGTAAAGCCCGCCGGCGAAGTTCGTCTGGATCGCGTTCACGACTGGAAAGTCCACCGAAGCTGTCACGCCGACCACGATGGCGTTGCCGGAGGAGTCAACCGCGACGCTTTGGCCGCGGTCATCGCCGCTGCCGCCGAGGAAGGTGGAATAAACCAGGTTGCTGTCCGAGGCGGTTAACTTGACGACAAAAGCATCGTGCGAACCACCGAATGGCGGCGAGACCGCATTCGTCGGAAAGTCAGGAGACTGAGTCTCGCCCGTCACATAGACGTTGCCGCCGCCGTCAACCGAAATCGCGCTGCCGACATCCGCCCCGCTGCCGCCGAGATAGGTCGAAAAAAGGAGACGGGCGCCGGTGGAATCGAGCTTCACGACAAAGGCGTCGTTCGTGTAGTGCCCGAAATACGCGGCGCTATTGAGATTGGTCGAAACCGCGTTTGTCGTGACTGGAAAATTTGTGGAGGTCGTAACGCCAGTCAAATACACGTTTCCGCCGCTATCAAGAGCAATTCCAAATCCGATGTCTATGCCGTTGCCGCCCAGGTACGTGGAAAAAACCAGATTTGTCCCCGCCGATCCTAGTTTGGCCACGAACACATCGGACAACCCGCTGCTGTTCGTCGGATACAGCGACGTGCTCGTCGGAAAGTTTGTCGATGCTGTCTCTCCAACCACATACGCACATCCATTCGTGTCCACCGCAATATCCCACGCACGGTCAAAACCGAGCCCACCAAGATAGCTCGAATACACCAGCACCGGATCGATGATCAGCGGCCGACTCTGGTCGTAAAGGGCAATTTCAAATCCGACCTCTCGATCGGCACTTTCTCCGAGGACGTATCGGCCGGAAACTTCCTTCCGCCGGCCGTTGAATTCCTGATAAATGATGGGACAGCGCTGCCGGACCGCGCCGCTGCCGGTTTGCAAAATCAAATCGCCGTCCGCATCGACCTCAAGCTTCTCAACGCCATCGAATTGGAGCGCGATCAGTCCGGCGCTCGCGCCCGGCGCCACCACAAAATCATATTCGAGCTGCCGCTGATTGCCGTAATAAACCAGGTCGATGCCGGGATAAACATTTTGGTAACAGACCTTGCCAAACGTCGGCACGCCTCTCCGCCACTGGCCCGGATCGTTGCCCAGGAAATAATTCACCTGGGTCGGCAACTGCTCCAACCCCGCGGCTTGTGCCGCCGCATTGGCACCGATAAACTTGATCCTTAACGGCGGCGCATCCGCCACACTGTTTCTCGAGGGCGGGGCCGGAAACCATCTGCTGCGAAATCCAGCTTGCTCATTCCACGCTCCGCGCTCCCTGTTCCGCGTTTGCTTCAGCGCCAGCACCGTCTCTACCGACGACAGCCATAAATGATACCCCGAACCTCGACAAAAAAATCTGCTCCCTCCGCTGTCGGCGGCCTCGAACATCAGCGGCATTCGCCCAAACGACTCGATCGATTGCGCCGGGACTGTGCCGCCGACATTTGTTCGGGTCATGTCGATGAGAGGACCCGATCCGGCGCTCATCAGTTGAATGGGGGCGGCCTGAGCGCACAGGAGAGCCAACCAAAGCGCCGCCAGCGGGCAGAATCCTCTTGGTGCTCCGGACTCCTTTTTGCGGCCAAAATTTTTGCGGCAACCTCCGACAATAGCGGTTCGCCCCGGGCCATTTCGCTTTTCCATAAATCGCTTTCCGTCCCAAACCTGGCGGGGATGTTTGAGTTTTTCGCCGGTGCTGTCAAAGGTTTTGCGGTTTTTCGACCGCGGACGACGCGAGCAAACGTAGAGAGTTCGGTTCTTTCGTGGGAATCGCAGGAGTTCTTGCGCCACCCTGGCGGGTCAAGGATTGTTCAACCCTTTTTCCTGAACTCCAATGCGTCCTCTCTGGCCGCGACGCCGATACTGTCGCCCAGCTTGAATTCTCCTTCGAGCAGTTTGATGGAAAGTGGATCGAGCAGTTTCTCCTGGATGACGCGCTTAAGCGGACGGGCGCCAAATTGCGGATCGAAACCGTCGCGTGCCAGCAGTTCCCTGGCGGATTTATCGACCGCGAGGGTCAGGTGTTGTTGGGCGAGGCGTTTCTCCAACCGCTTCAACTGAATCTCCACAATCTGCGCGAGCTGCTGTTCGTCGAGGCTGTGGAAGATGATGATGTCATCCACGCGGTTCAAAAATTCTGGCCGAAAATGTCGCTTTAACTCCGTTTTGACCCGGTCCTCCATCTCCGCCTGGCTCTTCGGCGACAACTTGCGGTTTTCGAAATATTCCTGAATGATAGGCGAGCCAATGTTGCTCGTCATGATGACGAGAGTGTTTTTGAAATCGACCGTCCTCCCCTGCCCGTCGGTGAGCCGACCGTCATCGAGCACCTGGAGGAGCAGGTTGAAGACGTCGTGATGCGCCTTTTCGATTTCGTCAAACAGCACGACGCTGTAAGGCCGGCGCCGGACCGCTTCGCTGAGCTGGCCGCCTTCTTCGTAGCCAACGTAGCCGGGCGGCGCGCCGATGAGCCGCGCCGCGGTGTGTTTCTCCATGTATTCGCTCATGTCGATGCGCACCATCGCATTTTCGTCGTCGAACAGAAATTCCGCCAGTGCGCGAGCCAGCTCGGTCTTGCCAACGCCGGTCGGGCCCATGAAAATAAACGAGCCGATGGGCCGGTTGGGGTCCTGCAGGCCGCTGCGCGCGCGACGCACTGCATTGGCCACCGCGGTGATGGCCTCGCGCTGCCCCACCACGCGCTGCGCCAGTCGCTCCTCCATCTTCACGAGCTTTTGCCGTTCGCCTTCGAGCAGCCGGGTGGCCGGAACGCCGGTCCACGACGAAACCACTTTCGCCACGTCTTCCTCGGTGACTTCCTCATTGAGCAGGCGCTGTCCGGGCGGTTTCCCGTGCAATTCCCGTTGCGCGGCCGCGAGCTTGTTTTGCAGCTCCGGAATGCGCCCGTATTGAATCTGCGCGGCGGCATTCAAATCCCCGCTGCGTTGGGCCTTCTCCATTTCCAGCTTGGCTGCCTCGAGTTGTTCATTGAGAATACTGACCGCGTTGATGGCCGCCTTTTCGTTCTGCCACCGGGCTTTGAGTTTCGCGGATTGCTCCTTCAAATCCGCCAGCGCTTTTTCCAGCTTCTTCAGCCTCTCGCGCGAGGCTTCGTCCTTCTCTTTCTTCAACGCGGTCTGCTCGATCTCCAACTGCATGATCTGCCGTTCGAGCTGATCGATTTCCGTCGGCATCGAATCCAGTTCCATCCGCAGCCGCGACGCGGCCTCGTCCACCAGGTCCACCGCCTTGTCCGGCAGAAAACGGTCGGTGATATAGCGATGCGACAACGTGGCGGCCGCCACGAGCGCGGAGTCCTGAATGCGCACGCCGTGGTGCACTTCGTAGCGTTCCTTCAGGCCCCGTAAAATCGCGATGGTCGCCTCCGCGCTCGGCTCCGCGACGTAAACCGGCTGGAACCGTCGTTCCAGCGCCGGGTCTTTTTCGATGTGCTTGCGATATTCATCGAGCGTGGTCGCGCCGATGCACCGGAGTTCGCCGCGCGCCAGTTGCGGCTTGAGCATGTTGGCCGCGTCGGTCGCGCCTTCGGCCGCGCCGGCGCCGACCAGGGTGTGCAATTCGTCGATAAACAAAACGATGCGTCCTTCGCTGGCGGTGATTTCCTTTAGAAACGCCTTGAGGCGGTCTTCAAATTCCCCGCGATATTTCGCGCCGGCGATCATGGCGCCGAGGTCCAGCGCCACCACGCGTTTGTTTTTGAGTGATTCCGGCACGTCTCCGCTGACCAGGCGCCTCGCGAGGCCCTCGACGATGGCCGTCTTGCCGACGCCTGGTTCGCCAATGAGCACGGGGTTGTTTTTGGTGCGCCGCGAGAGCACCTGCATGAGGCGCCGAATTTCCTCGTCGCGGCCGATCACCGGATCAATCTTCCCTGAACGCGCCAGCGCCGTGAGATCGCGACCGTATTTTTCCAACGCCTTGAACTTGTCTTCAGGATTCTGGTCCGTGACACGCTGATTTCCGCGCAACTCGGCGAGCGCCTTGAGCACCTCACCCTGCTTGAGTCCGTGCGCTTGAAAAGCCTTCTTCAGCGTCGGACCGGCTTCGGAGATCAGGCCGAGCAGGAGGTGCTCCGTGCTGATATATTCATCTTTGAGCTTCTCCGCATGGATTGCCGCGGCATCCAGACACTTTTTCAAAGATGGACTGAGGAAAACGTCCGCTGAACTGGGGCCCTGGACCTGGTGACGTCGTTGCAGCTCCTTTTCCAGGTCCGCTTTTAATTTGGGCACTGCGACGCCCAATTTCTGCAGCAATTCGGGAATGAGGCTGTCGGATTGTTGAGCCAGAGCCAGGAGCAAGTGCTCTCCATCGATTTCCTGGTGCGAGCAGCGGTGGCCGATTTGCTGCGCCTCCTGCAACGCCGCCCGCGCTTTCATGGTCAGTTTGTCCAGTTGCATGACCCATCAATAACCCCGACCGGCAAACCGTCAAGCTGGCGTCAGACCAGCGTCAGACCACAACCGGGGCAGCCGCGGACGTGAGAGGATTCTGATAGAAAGCCGAATGCGAAAGAAATCCACATCCTCGAAGTCCGAACCAGTAAGAGAGCAAGTGCCGCCTTCTATGGCGCATTTGGATTCCGGCATTCCCTCGCCGTTCATCATTCGGGCATCGTCATTATTTCCTGCCCTCTTTCCTCTCGTTCTTCTTGTCGTTCGGCTTGTCTTTGCTTTCTTCGGTCTTTGGAAGACCGATCGGAGCGCCAGCGTTGAGTTGCGAAAGGATCTCCGCCGTAATGTCATTCTGACCGTTGGTGTAAAGCACGATCGGGGTGCTGCCGACCGGGGTAGGAGTCTGCGCCGACGTGTCAATCACGAGCGAGTATCCAGCCGCCCTCGCTTTGGCATCGATCAATTCGCGAATATCCTTGAGAATGCCGTCGGTCATGCGGCGGACCTGGATGCCGAGGTTTTCGTTGGAGTTTTTCCGAAAGAGATCAGCCGTTTGTTGAATTTCATTGATTTCCAGCAGTTTCTTTTCGGCGGCGCTTTTGCGCTTGTCCCGTTCCTCGATCGAGACGGCCTGATCAGTTGAACTTTCGATCAGCTTTTTATATTCGTCGTTGGCCTTTTGGTAATCATCCAACATCCCTTTGAACTTCTTATCAAAGTCGGCTTTTTGATCATCGACCAGGGCTTGAGCCTGTTTCTTCTTCCAGTAGTTGTCAAAGACCCTTTTCAGATCAATGACGGCGATTTTGGTTTGCGCCTGGGCGGTCGCGGTCAGGAAACAGGCGGCCACCACCGCCAGGAAGGTTTTGGCGAGAATGTGAGTGTTCGTTTTCATTCGCGGGGGAAGTTAAAATGGACGTGAATAGCCGACGCTGAACTGGAACCGGCCGGACCCGCTGGTGTCAGAACCGTGCGTGATCGGAAACGCATAATCCAGACGCAGCGGCGCCGGGCCCAGTTGCGGGATGAGCAGGCGGAGGCCGATGCCCCAGTCGTCGTTGTAGTTTCCGAGACTAAAGTCATAGGCTTTGGAGTAAACCATACCGATGTCATAGAAGGCCGCAAAGCGCAATCGTTCAATGATCGGAATACTGTATTCCGCGGAGAGAAACCAATACGTTCCGCCGCCGAGCGGCTCGCCGAACTCGTCTTTCGGTCCGACATGACGGAACTTGTAACCGCGCAGCGTGTTGGCGCCGCCGAGGAAAAACCGGTCGAACAACGGCACCCGGGTGGAATCGCCATACGCTTTCACCACGCCTGCGCTGCCGCCCAATTCCAGCACGTGTCCCTCAAAAGGCCCTTTGAAATACCATAAGGATTGAAGATCGAGTTTGTAAAAGTCCGTGTCGCCGCCAAAGGGGCCGCCCGCAATCGACGCGCTCAGAGAAGTGAGCTGACCGCGGCTCGGCAGGTAACCTCCGCCGCGCGTGTCGTAAGTCAGTGTGGCGCCGACTTTGGAAACGAGCCGATCGCCGCTTTCTTCCGCCAACGTGGGCGAGATGCTCGGGGGAATGACGGGGAAAGCCGCGTCCTTGCCAGGTCCGTAAGTGATCAGCGCGTTGGTCGCCGTCAGCGACTGGTCGAAATGGATGCCCACATTTTCGATCGTGTAGTTGAGCCCGATCTGAAACGCGTCCGTGAACAGGGCGCGCCTCAAACCGATCCTCGCGCCGGTCTCCCGCTGGTCGTACAGATCGCTGTAATAGAGGATATCCCGGTGAAATAAATCGACTTCGAGGGCCAGATGGCGTTTGAGGAACCAGGGCTCGACGAAGCTCAACTCGTAATCCTCCTGCTTCGTGCCGATCGTCGCCTGAAGACGAAGCTTCTGCCCGCCGCCGGTGAAATACGGGGGATTGAGCAGGTCGAAGTTGCCTTGCGTCATGCCGACGTAGCCGAAAAGCTGATCAATGGAGCTGAAGCCGGCGCCAAAATAAAAATTGCCCGACGGCCCTTCTTCCACGTCCACGATCAGATTTTTCAGGTTCGGCACTTCCGTCGGCTCCACGCTCATTTGGACTTTGCCTTGGGTGAAATACTGCAAACCTTCCAGACGCTCCTTGCTCAACTTGACGCGAACCATGTCGAACACTTCGCCCGGCGACACGGACAGTTCGCGCCGGATGACTTTGTCTTTCGTCTTGGTGTTGCCCCGGATTTCAATCTTCTCGATTTTCGACGGCTCGCCTTCATCAATCTGGTAAACCAGGTCCATCGTGCCCCGGTCGGTGTTGGGGTTTTTTACGGTCCCGACAATAATCCGGTCCCGTTCGCCTTTGCCGATGTAGCCATGGGCGCCATAAAAATCCTCAATCGCCTCGCGGTCTTTCTCCAACCCCTTCGGCGTAAAAATTTCTCCTTCGAGCATGCGCGGTTTGACCGGATGCCCGAGCACAACGACGCCCTGACGAATCTGCTCGGCCGTGAATCTGGCGTTGCCTTTGAACTCGACCGACCCAACCTTGTAACGCTGGCCTTCGTAAACGATAAAACGGATGACCAGGCGCGTCGGGCTGACGTAGTCCAGCTTCACTTCTTTGATTTCAAAATCAATGTATCCCTCGCTCCAGTAAAAATCCTTCAGCTTCT
>QHOP01000593.1 GCA_003219345.1 Verrucomicrobiota bacterium | reverse complement strand
TTCTCCCAGTCCGAATTGTCGCAGGACGGACGGTTTCCCAATCGTGTGAACACTCAAACACGGTTCCCAATCGTGCGAACACTCAAACAGTCCCGAACGTTACGCTACGGCTCCGCCGAGCCCAGGCCGGGGTTCTTCAGGAGTTGGCGAAAGGCGAATTTCAGATCGTTCATGATTCGTTAAAAGCGTTAAAAGGGTTGAAACGTTACATCGGCAGACGCGGCAAAAGAGCTTTGGCAATTTGGTTTCACGTTTTAACGATTCAACGGTTCAACGATGGAACGGGCCGTAGCAGCCGACGTGAGGAGGCTCTGGAAAATGACGAAATCCGAATGACCAATGTCGAAAGAATCACGAAGCACGAATGCGCAAATAATTCCAAACCACGGCGCGGCTTTTGCCTTCGTCATTAGGACTTAGGAATTCTTTCGTCATTAGGATTTCGTCATTCGTCATTCGCAACGCAGCGCCACGATCGGATCGACGCGGGCCGCCCGACGCGCCGGCAGCCAGCAGGCCGCCAAAGCCACGATGACCAGAAGCAAAACGACGACGCCGAGGGTGAAGGGGTCGTTTGGGCTCACCTCGTAGAGCAGGCTGCGCAAGAACCGCGTCAGCGCGCAGGCTCCAGCCACTCCAATCAATCCTCCCACCGCGACGGATCGCATCCCTCGGATTAAAATCATCCGGAGCACTTCCCGCCGCTGTGCGCCGAGGGCAAGGCGGATGCCAATTTCGCGGGTGCGTTCATTGACCACGCACGAGAGAACGCCGTAGATGCCGACCAGAGCCAGCACCAAGGCCAGCCCGGCAAACAAGCCCATCAGTTCCAGAGCAAATCGCCGCGGCGCAAGCGATGCGGACACGAGCCGATCCAACGTCCGCGGGTTGTACGCCGGCCAACTCCGAGCAACGCCGGCCACGGCCTCCCGCACAGTGGCGAAGGTCTGGGTGGGTGCGGAGGCGCTGCGGGCGACAATGGTGATGCCGGAGAAACATTCCTGAAGCAGCGGACGAAAAACTTCCGGTTCTGGAGTTGCGTCCAATGAACCCTGCCTCACGTCGTTGATGACACCGACGATTTCACACGGTTGCGGCCCAAAATCGGGGCTGCCCATTCGTTTGCCGACAGGGTCGCGCCCGGGAAGGTACCGTCGCGCCAGCGCCTCGTTGATGATGACCACCGGCGCCGCGTTGGTGTTGTCGCGGCCGGTGAAAAAGCGCCCGCGCGCGAGGGAGATGCCCATGGTCCGGAAATATCCCGGACTCACCAGGCGCTGTACCGCGACCAGCTTTTCGCCGGGTGTGGCGGGTGGGCTTCCTTCGATACTTGTCAGCGCGATGTCCATGTTGCCACGGCCCGCATCCAGAGGCAGCCCGTCCACGGCGGCTGCCGATTCGACTCCGGGCAGGTCGGACAGCCGGGCCAGGAGCTGCTCAACGAACTGAATCCTGTGGAATTCATTCGTGTAACCCGGACCGCCTATCGACACGTCCAGCGCGACAAGATGTTCCGGTTGGAATCCGGGATTGACTTCGTACAAGCGTCGGACGCTTCGGGTCAATAATCCCGCCCCCGTCAACAGGATCATCACCAGCGCGACTTGAGACGTCACCAGCGAAGCGCGCAAGCGGCGACCGCCCCTGTTCCCGGCTGAACCTCGCGCTTCCGGTTTCAAGAAACCGTTCACATCGCTCCGCCAGAAGGCCAGGAGAGGAGCCAACCCGAAGAGCAGACCGACGACGAGCGAAGTGGCGAACGTGAACCCGAGCACCCGGCTGTCGAGACTGATCTCGTCCGTGCGCGGAACAGTTGCCGGAATGAGGCCGATCAGAAGACGGATGCTCCAGCGCGCGAAGAGCAGACCGGCCGCGCCACCCAGGCCGGATAATAAAAGACTCTCGGCCAAGAACTGTCTGGCCATCCGAAGTCGTCCGGCGCCCAGAGTCAACCGGATCGCGAATTCCTTTTGCCGCGATGCGGCGCGCGCGAGACACAGGTTTGCCAGGTTGGCCGCCACGATGAGGAGGACGAAACCGACGGCGCCGCAAAGCAAAACCAGCGACAACCGGACGTTGCGGACGACCGTGTTTTGCCACGATTGAACCGTTATGGTCCATCCCGAGTTGGAATCCGGATATTCGGAACGCGCGATAGCTCCGCGCTTTCTGCAATCCGGAATCCACCGGCAGCGCACGCCAAAGATCACATTTCGAAAACCCATTGTCCCAGCCCTGCACGCCGGCGGGATCGAAAAGCTTCACGCTCGCCGGCATCACTCCCACCACGGTAAAGCTCCGGTCGCCCAACCGAACGCTCCGATTCAGCACGCCGCGGTCGGCTCCAAAACGTTCGCGCCACAATCCTTCACTCAACAGGACGACATCGCCGCGATCCGGGTTTTCTTCTTCGAAGGCAATCTGTCGGCCCAGGATAGGTTGAATACCGAGCAAGGGGAAGAAGTCTGACGACACGGCAGCCACGCGAACCAGTTCAGCCTCGGTCTTGCCGAAGAGCGGCGAAGGGCCGAGCACCGTGCCGGCGGCGAGTCGTTGAAAGACCGAATTCTGCCGGCGCCAGTCAACGTATGCGCCCATCGAAGTGACGTATTGATGCCAGCCGAGTCGCGGATTGCTTTCGCACACGGCGACCAGCCGATCCGGGTCAGTGTAAGGCAGCGGCCGCAGCAAGATCGCGTTCACCACGCTGAAGATGGCGGTGTTGGCGCCGATGCCGAGCGCCAGCGTGACTACGGCCACGGCGGTGAAGCCGGGGTTCTTCAGCAACTGGCGCAAGGCGAATTTCAAATCATTCATGGTTCGTGGTCAGAGGGACAAATCCCAAATCCCAAACACCAAGCTCCAGAGAAATCCCAAGCAGCAAGTCCAAACCACGCTGCGGAGGCTCCTGATTGGAGCTTGAGATTTGGAGCTTATTTGGGTTTTGGGTTTTGGGATTTGGTGTT
>QHOP01000142.1 GCA_003219345.1 Verrucomicrobiota bacterium | reverse complement strand
TTTGTGGCTTCAGGACCGCGGAGAATGATTCCCCGCAGTCGAAACAAAACAAAATTCGATCGGAAGAATGTCATTTATGAGAATCTTATCTGCACTCGCTCTGGTCTGCGCCGGGATTGTCGGTTTGAGCGCAACCATCAATGCCGCTGACGCTCCGGCCCGCCGGGACCGCCGCGACCTGCGCGAAGACCGCGCTGATCGCAACCATGATGTGAAAGACCTCCGAAAAGACAAGGCCGACGCGCAATCCGACCGGCAGGACATAAAAACCGATGTGAAGAATGTTCGCAGCGACCGGCAGGACCTCCGCAAAGACCGTGCGGACGTGCGCGG
>QHOP01000141.1 GCA_003219345.1 Verrucomicrobiota bacterium | reverse complement strand
TCGTAATGACGTGAAGGAGGCGGGCAAGGACGGGCAGGACTTGCGCCAGGACCGCCGGGATATCCGGCGCGATCGGCGCGACATTCGTCGCGACAACCGGGACGTCCGGTCCGACAAGAAAGACCTCAAAGAGGACGTGAAAGACTTAAGCAAGGACAAGCAGGCGCAACCTTCTGCGGGTAAAAACTAAATGGGGCGTGGGTTCGACGACGGCGCCCTGAAATCGTTGTCGTGGGAAACGTGGGAGCCGGAACCGGAAACGGTTCCGGCTCTTTTCGTTGAAGACCAACCGAGCGAAAATCCATCGGGCCTGTAAGTCAGCTTCGTCGCCTCGCCCGGCGTCGCGCCTGACGTAAACCGGTTCACCGTATTGAGCGAAGGCATTCGCGATGAGCCGGGGCGGGAAGTGAAATAGAAGCAAGCGAAACAATCATCGCCAAAGATTGGAAAGCGGGCCACAAGCATTCCCGGAACGAAGCGGGTCCGGCAGGGCGTTGAAGGTCACGTCGCCGGAACAAACCGCTGAAAAAGCAACGCGGCGACAAACAACAGGACAAAGGCGAACCCGGTCCAGATCGCCTGCCCACCGGCCACCGCCAGCAGATCAACGAGCACGATCCCCGCCAAAAGCCCGCCGACCGCGCGTCCCACATTCGGATCGGAAATCGTAAAGGCGTGGCGCAGGCAGTGGACAATCCACAGACCCAGAATTGCTGAAAGCAGCAGCGCCGAGCGCCGAAAACCACCGGCGTTGACAGCCAGCGCGAGCAGAATGGGCGCGGCCAGCAGGTAGCTGGGCCAGTAGTTCAGCGTGCCGCCCGTGCTTTCCTGCCGGGCCAGAAAACTCAAGCCAACGATGTAGGCGCCGAGCGCAAACGCGCTCCAGATGGCCAGGCCGCTCACGCCATGGATCGCCGTCGAAGCCGCCACGAGATAGAGAAAAAAACGGCACGCGGCCATGAGCACCGGGGAAAAGCCGACCAATTTATGGACCGCGTCGTAAATGACGATGCAAACCAGGAGCAGCACCGCCAGAACACCGGTGGTTTTGCTGAGCAAAATCAGGATCACTGTCCCGGCTCCCAGCCAGCCGAAGCCCCAACGCCAGACCTCATCGACGGTGATTTGCCCGGATGGGATCGGGCGTTCCATGCGGTATTGCCGGTCAAACTCGACGTCAAACGCGTCGTTCAAAAACATCCCGCCGAGGAAGAGGCAGGTCGTGCCGAGGCAGACCACCAGGAACATCCACCCGCTCCCGCCGCCGCCGAGCAGCCAGCCCGCCAGGCAATTCGACCAGACCGTGGGCAGGTTCGATACGCGCCCCAAAATAAGCAGCGTCCGCCAATACGGCGTCAGGTCGGTCCTGGTAAGCAGCAGCATGGTGCGCGATAAGAAAGCAGGAAGCTGGCGAAAAGCAATCCTGGGAGCCGGTAGTACCCGTAGCCGCCGACGTGAGTCGGCGCTAATCCTTTGCCTCGAAAGCAAACAAGTGCGCCGACTCACGTCGGCGGCTACGAGGTTCATGGGAAGGCAACATCTCCAAAGCTCACACTGCGGTCACGCCGCGCTCCGCCAAACGCGCCAGCGTCCACTGGTATTCCGCGACGAGTTGGTCCACGACGCTTCGGTTCTTCAACTCGGGTGGCAGAACTTCCCAGGTATAGGTTTCCATCTCGATGTGTGAACAAAGCGAAGGGTCGGTTTTCAAAATGTCCATCACCCCGAGGAGGTGATCGGCCGTCGTGTCGAACAACGAGGTCGGTTTGCTGTGCAGCGGAATGTGGAAATGAATGCGCCACTCTTCGGATTTCGGATTTCGGATTTCGGAATTCAGATTTAATGCAGCGTCCAGGTCTTTGTAGCGCGTCATGGCGCCGTCCGCCGCGCGCGCTACGCCTTGATGGAAATAGATGTCGTCGGCGAAAGCTTTCAAAGCGGCGCGAACTTCCGGCGTCGGACGAACCTTCAGGGCCGAACTGAAATGCAGCTTGCTGATTTTGATGCGGTGTTGCTGGAACCGGGCGATGACGTCACGAGGCTCCTCGAATTCCACCGCAAGATGGCAGGTGTCGTAGTTCACGCCGAGATGGGCGTCGAGGCGCGGGTCGTTTCGATGATCGGCGCGCAGGGCATCAAAGAATCTTGCTGTCTCCTCGCTCGTTTCCAGATAGCACAGCGGCTCCGGCTCCAGTCCGAGGTGCAGTTTCGTTCCTGACCGCTCGCTCACGTCGGCGATATGCTCGACGCAGCGCCAAAGATTGTTCCGCATCGCGCGCTCCTGCTCCTTCGTCTTGATGAACTCCTTGAACGAACACGGAACGGTGCTGACGCTGCCCTCGACGCCGTCGGGCACGAGTTGAGCGAGCAAATCGAACAGCCGGTTCGTGTATTCCACCCGTTCGTTCGTGGTCCAGTCCGGGGCATAGACCTGTTCCTTGACGCGGGTGCCGTGGAACTTTCCATAGGGGAATCCATTGATCGTGAAAACGTAGCAGTTGTGCTGGTCGAGCCATCTCCGGAACGCCAGCAACGCGGTTTTGTCCGAAAGCTCGCGCGAGGCCTGGTCGCTCAGGCGCAGCCCGATGGCGTAGGGCTTGTCCGGGCAGACTCGCGTCTTCACCGCGAGCGTGTATTTCTCCAACGTCGCGAACGTCTCGCTCCAACTTTCGCCGCGGTGGATGTTGGTGCAATACGCGAGATGCAGGCCGTGATTCAGTCTCATCAAGGAAAGTGAACAACAAAACCCTGGGAGATGCGAAGGAGAAACACAACAGACGCCGGGCAGCACCCATCCCGACATTATCAGCAGATCACGTTTCTCAGACCAGGAGCATCCTCATCGGGATGAGCTGGCGCTTGAACGGGTCCAGCACCAACCCCAGGCTCTCCAGAGTGGTCGCACCCAGCAGAGGTTCGTCTCCCTCTTCACCAAAAATGACCGGAGCGGCGGCGCCTTGACCGCGATATTCGAAATACGCATCGCCGACTTTGCGCGTGATTCGGGTGCCATCGGCCAACGCAAATTCTACCTCCCGGTGTGGCCGGATGCCCAACCTTTTCAAGAGAGGCGCCGAGACCAGGCTGTAAACGGCCCCGGAATCGATCAGAAAATTAACCGTGGCCTTGCGCCGCGCCTGGCGGCGTTCCTTCACAACGAGTTTCTGGGTTGTGAGCCCCATACCTTCGCAGATTACCAGCGAACTCGGAGGCCGCCAAGCGGCCATTTGCGGCGGGAACGCGGAGGGAGCGTCCCAGGAAGCGGCGTACGGCTTGCGTGTGTTGGAATACAACGGAATTCTCGATCGGGTGCTCTGCCTGCTCCCCGACGGCTGTGCCCCAAATCAGAAGATTGAATCTACGCCTTCGGCAGCTTGAACTTCTTGCACTGGCTCAGAAATTTCAGCGGGTTCTGGTAAACCACTTTGTCAATGTCCTCGGCGTTCCAGCCGCGGCGTTTCATTTCCAGCGCGGTGTAGGGCACGTTCAACGGGATGCTCACGCCCCAGTCGCACGCGCTGTTCAGCCAGAGCCGTTCGCTGCCGTAATTTTCCAGCATATCGATGGCGCGCGCGGGCGAGCATTTCGATTCGGGATACAGCGTCATGCCGGCCCAGAACCCGGCGTCGAGCACCAGCTTGATCGTGTGCTCCTCCACGTGATCGATGATGACGCGTTCGGGCTGGATGCGTTTATCCCTCTTGATCACCTCAATGATGAGGCGCGTGCCCTTGAGCTTGTCTTCAAGGTGCGGCGTGTGGACGAGGATCATCTGGTTGTGTCGCGCGGCGAGGTCCACGTGCATTTCGAGCACCTTCATTTCGTTGCGCGAGTTTTTGTTCAACCCGATTTCGCCGATGCCCAGCACGTTGGGCCGATCGAGGAATTTCGGGATGAGCGCGACGACTTCCTCGGCGAGTTTCACGTCCTCGGATTCCTTGGGGTTGATGCAAAGCCAGCAGAAGTGCGGCAGGCCGAATTTCGCGGCGCGTTTCGGTTCGTAATCCGTGAGCTGGCAGAAATAATCGTAGAAACCGTTGACGCTGCTGCGGTCGTAGCCGGCCCAAAAGGCGGGTTCGCAAACACAGGCGCAGCCGGCGGTGACCATGTCGATGTAATCGTCAGTCACGCGACTGACCATGTGGCCGTGAGGCTCGATGTAGCGCATGTTGGTTGATGGTTGAAAGTTGATGGTTGACGGATTCAGGCCGGATCAGCCAGGAGTGAGTTGCGGAGGCCGCTTAACATCTTGCCCTGCTTCTCGGCAGCGGCGTAAAGACGCTTAAACTGTTCTTCCGTCAGGAACCCCTGACGGCGACCGATGAATGATTGTGAGACGACTTCAAACAAGGAACCGGTTCCAATCTCGACGAATCGTGCGAAATCGGATCGTGAGCTCCGAGAACTGCCTTCTGCAAGATTGGATGAAACCGACACCGCTGCCCATCGCAGCTGATTTGTGAAGCCAAAACGCTCGTCGGCAGGAAATCCGCGAGTCAAATTGTAAACCAAATCGGCGAACTCGATCGCTTCCTGCCAGGTCTCCAGCTTTTCAAAGTTAAACATGATTTTCCTCCGTATGCAGTCCATCAACCATCAACACTCAACCATCAACCACCCTTCCCCGGCCACGCCCCGACCGCCCCTTTCCCCGGCGCCTTTTCAATCGGCTCGGCCGTCGGGTCGCTGAAAGCGAGCAACACTTGCTTCGCGCGTTCGGGTTTGTTGCCGTCCAGCTCGCCCACGGCCTGGCGGAAGGCGTCGAGGCGGAAGTCGGCCTGGCCTTCGGCCCGGTCCACGCGGTCGAGAAACGCGGCCAGTTCGATGAGCTTGAAGCGGGCGTCCATGAAATAGAGATCGAGAACTTGCTGGCGTGTCATAAGAGCTTTGTTTTGATGTTACTATAGACCTTTTTTATTCGCCGACAATCCCACTTTCCGGTAGCGGCACAGTTTGCACTTTCACTGGGGCGAGGGTCCGGAACCGGCTCGCCAGCAGGCTCCTGTTGGACGTGAGTTGGAGCCATGAACCGTAGCAGCCGACGTAAGGAGGCTCATTCTACTTGGAGCGAAGGAAGTTGGAGCCTCCTTACGTCGGCTGCTACGAAGTTTGGGCTCGACGGAGTCTCGCCCCACCCGGTTCATGAATAAAATTTGAGTAGCTTTGCAGTTTCCAGCGTATAATATGGGTCGTTGAACAACGGCACAAACCTATGAAACTACTAAAACCAATCACCGCAGGGCTCCTGATCACCGCCTACCTCGCCGCGCCCTTCGCCGGGCTGGTCGCCGACAGCAAAGACGCGAAGAAGTCGGAAAAAGCCAGACCTTACGCGCTCAAAACCTGCCCGGTATCGGATGAAAAGCTGGGCGAGATGGGCGATCCGTATGTGTTCACCTACAAAGATCGCGAGATCAAACTTTGTTGCAAAGACTGCAAAAAGGATTTCGACAAGAATCCTGAGAAGTTCGTGAAGAAGATCGAGAAGGCTGAAAAGAAGACCGCGAAAAAGTAATCGCTGTCCGCTCGGTCCCGCCACGTGAAGAAAGTCACCGCCATCCTGTTCAGTTTCCTGCTGGCTGGAGCGCAGAGCGTTTTCGCCGCGAACTCGCTTTGCGCCGTGGCGCCGGCCAAAGCCAGGTGCGCCTGCTCGCATTGCGACAAGCCCACGTGTTGCGCGGCCAGATCAGTTCCTCTTTCCCAGCAGCCCGTTGCTCCTCCGTCGCGCGACGGTTCGCAAAACCAATTGCATTTGCTGCCTGCGATCGTGGCGCAATTGATTTCTCTCACCGCTCCGTCCCTGGCAGAGTCTGTTTCTTCAGCTTCTCCTTCGCTGAAGGTGACTGACGTTCCGCTCTACGTGCGGAACTGCAGTTACCTCGTCTGATTTTTCCCTCTCACGCCCGCAGTGTGCCTTGACACAGGCAAACTGCGTCGCCTCCCCCCTTTCACCCGTTTTTCGGGTCAGTCTTCGGCCTTTGTGCGCCGAGGTGTTTGCCGATTTTGCCGGAAGAGAACTGTGCCATGAAACCAACCTTGATTTGCCTGTTGATCGTCACCGTCCCGCTGGCCGTGGCCGCGACGGCCGCGGAAGTAAACAAGCCGGATGATGCCGGCGGCCCGAGCGACGCGCTGTCGCCCGACCAGGTCGTCAACGAGGTCTTGCGCAACAATCCTTCGCTCAAAGCGGCGCGCGCGAATTGGGAAGCGATGAAACAACGCATCCCTCAGGCGCGCGCCTGGGAGGACGCGCGCGTCGGCGTCGATGTCGAGCGAATGGAGACGACGCGCTTCGACACATTCACTGACAACGAATGGATGGCGGCGCAGGAGTTGCCGCTTTCGGGCAAGAACCGCAAGCGCGGTCAGGCCGCCGTGGCGGAAGCCGCGGCTGCTTTTGAGGAATTTCGGCGCCGCGAACTCGATCTGACGGCCCGCGCGCGCGCCGCCTGTTACCGTCTGGCCAACGCTTATGAGCAACTCGTGGTAACCGGAAAGAACCAGGAATTGCTGAAGCAATTCCTGGAAATCAGCCGCGCCAAATACGAAGTCGGGAAGCAATCGCAGGCGGACGTGTTGGTGGCCGAGACCGATCTGGGGAAGCTGCTGGAGACGCGTTTTGATATCGAACGTCAGATTTCCGAAGAGCAATCCCGGCTCAACGTGCTGATGAATCGTCCGGCTCAGGCACCGCTGGGGCGACCCGCCGGCTTGGCGTTCGTTTCTGTCGAACTATCGCTCGATCGCCTCCAGTCGATGGCCTTGACCCATCGGCCGGAATTGCTCGCGGCGCAAAAGAAGATCGAGGCCGCCAAAGCAAGAGTTGATCTCGCCAGGCGCGAATGGATTCCTGACCCGGAGCTTCGGGTTGAAGCGCGCCAGTTCAACGGGCGGGGTGGCGGAATTCAGGAGTATGACACAGGCATTTTTTTCAAAGTCCCCTGGTTGAACCGCAAGAAATACAAAGCCGCAATCGCCGAGGCCCGAAGCATGAAGGAGAGTGCCGAACACGAGCTCGAAGCGTTGCGGAAAGAAACGCTGGGGATGGTGCGCGATCAGTTGAAGAAGGTCGAAACCTTTCACCACCACACCGAACTGTTCCGCGACCGGATTGTTCCGTTGGCACAGCAAGCCGTCAAAGCCAACCAGGTTTCCTACGAAGCGGATAAATCCGGTTTTCTCGATCTGATCGTAGCCCAGCGCACCGCCCTCGACGCGGAGTCAATGTATTGGAGCCATTTGACCGATTACCTGGTTGCCGTCGCCGAACTCGAAGCCGCGGTCGGGACCGATCCGAAACGCCAAACCGATTCCGTCGCCAAATAGAACAGGAACATCAACCATGAACACGCTGCCATCGCAGATTCTCAACCGGTTCTCCGTAATCGGTCGTCCCGTCTGGACCGCGGCATTGCTCCCCGTCCTCCTCGTCTGGTTGGCGCTCGTTGGTGTCTCGTGCAAAAAACAGGGCAGTGAGACCAAGCCTCCCGACGTGGACTATTACACGTGCACGATGCACCCCTCTGTCCGGTCGCAAAAGCCCAACGACAAATGCCCGATCTGTTCGATGAACCTCATGCCGGTGATGAAGAAGAAAACAACCGCCTCGGCTGAGCCGTCCATGGGCGAGAAAGGCCATGACCACGCCAGGATGCTCGCGGAACAAGCGACTAAAACCCAAAGC
>QHOP01000584.1 GCA_003219345.1 Verrucomicrobiota bacterium | reverse complement strand
ACTGGAACCCAACCCTCAAGCTGGCCGTTTTCGTTGTTTTTTGCTCACCGCGCTGAACCGATTTCTCTTTAATGAACACAACCGCAGGACCGCCGCCAAACGGGGCGGCGGCGCCCGGTTCATTTGCGAGCGCGGCAACTTGGAGTTCTGGCACTCTGCGCTCAAAAAAATTTTAATCTTTTTGTTAAAACCGCCCTTCCCGGCGCGAGGTGTATAGGAGATACCATCATGTCCCGATGGCGAACCTTCAATCGGATCTCTCGCACGCCCTGGCTCGTGTTGAGAGCGCTGTTTCTGCATGCCGTACTGGCCTTGTGCGTTCGAGGAGGGATCACGAACGAAGGGCCGTTAACGGTCTTCCGCACAGGCACTAACGAATCGTTGTTCACGTTCAGCTTGCCGTTCGATATTCCCTCCACCAATGCGGCGCCGCGGTTGGAATTTGATTTCGGATTTGCCACGGACGAACCGGCAGCCAGCGGAACGTTCTTTGATTCATTTTCCGTCACACTCCAGAAAACCAATGAGTCGGCCACGGCCCTTCTGCTGACGGCCGACCGTTCGGGTGTCCAATGGGCTCCCTCCAATCCCGGCGGATTGACACTCACGCCCACAGACGTCGGCAACGCCCTCATCGCGTTTCCCGATCTAAATCCGACAATGACTCTCCGATACGCCTACGCGGTGAGCTACCTGCTTCCCCCCATGCTGACGGCGGGCCTGGCTACACTCTTCTTTGACTTTTTTGATAACCTTAACCAGTTCGCTTCCCTGGCGTTTGTGCGCAACGTTCGGATCAACGCAATCCTCAGTCCGCCTCCTCCCGCACTTTTTCTTCAGTCGTCCGCCTCGTTTGCGGGTCCATTTGCCGATGAAAGCGGCGTCGCAATCGACCCGACGAACAAGGTCATGACGCTCTCGCAATTCGGCCAAATGCGTTTCTTTCGACTGCGTACGGACGTTACAAGCCGCATCAACCAGATGCACATCGAGGGAGAGCAAATGGTTTTCCAGTATTCGTTTCAGCCACAGGTCCTGGCGCTGCAGTCCGCCCGACGGGTAGAAGCGACCTATGCGGATGAAACGAACATCGTGCTGGATGTTCCCGGTCAAACCATATCGCTGGCCAGACCACTGGAGAACAGATTCTATCGCTTGCGGTCCGACGCGCCGTCCGTGATCATCAGCGAGCAGGTGGTTGGCAATCAGCTTGTACTTCGTTACGACTTCGCGCATGTGTTGTTGCAATCCTCAGCCGCTGTCAACGGGCCTTACGCCGATGAGAGCGGCGTTATCGTCGAATCCGCCAATCGACGGCTGAAGATCCCCAGGCTTGGCCAGGCTCGCTTTTACCGGATTCGATCGGACCGCGCCACTCGCATTACCAGCATCACAATCCGAAGTGGACAATTGGTCTTTCATTACGAATGAGCAAAACCGCAACCACAGGACCGGAGGCTACCTTGCGCAGAGAGAATGAACCGTCGCACGTCGATGCTTTGGGGGGCGGAAGGTTGAGGCGGTTTCAACCGGGCGCGTTGCGCCGCCTCGGCGTGCTTCTGCTGCTGTTGCTCTGCTGTCAGCCCCTGCCGGCGGCAGAAAAAAACTTCACTGTCAGTGGCGTTACTTTAAGTCTCGAAGAGGTGAGCAGCGCGGTGGGCGTCACCTATCAATCCATGCGCTTCAATCGCGCGGCCCACATCTGGAACGTCGAGGTCGTTCTGACGAATCAATCGACGCGAGCGTTCAACGGTCCTTTCGTTCTGTCGGTTGAAAGCTATTCCGGCACAACCGGGCCGCTTCAAGCGGACGGCTTGGACGGCAGCGCTCCGCCGAAAGCATTTTACGAATTGAGCGGTGTGGTGACCAACGGGGTGTTCTCTCCGGGCGACCGCAGCGGCTCGCGCACGCTTTCACTTGGCTTCACCAACGGCGCGCCGAGGCTGGTGACAAAAGTTTACATGAAACCGGCGCTCCCTGGTGGTCCCCTTGGCCTGACTCGTTCGTTAAATGAAGTCGGCCAGCCTTTGCCGAATGTAATGGTGATGGAAACCGGACCGCAAGGTCCGCGGACGAATTTTACCGACGCAACTTTTGGCGTCGTGACACTGGGCCAAGGGCAGGGCGAGCATGTGTGGAAATTCACGGCGCCGGATTATTTGCCGGTTTGGCTGAAGGAGACGCTCGATACCAACGACGTGGCGGTGCTTCCCAACCCGCGCCTCGTCAGGCGCGATCCCAACCGCTTCAATCTGACCCCGCTTGGCGGAGGCCTGATCACCAACCGCAACGGTACGATCCAGATCAACTTCTTGCCTGGCTTCTTTGCGCAGGATTCGACGGCGACGTTGACTCCGGTTACGGCTCAGACATTGCCCGCGCCTCTGCCGCGGGGCTGGAGCCCACTGCAAGCTTTCTGGTTGGAATTGACGACTGAAACCGCCCTGGATTGGAAAGTGCTTCAGACTATTTCCGGCAACGGTCCCAATGCGATCGCGACTTCGCTTCCGGGCAGTGGCGCTTACGCGCTGGTCGTTGGAGACGCGGCGCCACTGGCCCCTCCTGCTCCGCTGGTCGGGCAGGTCCTGCCCGACGGCACGGCAAACCTGACGGATTTCTCCATGCTGAAAGCGTCCGGAACGGTCCAGCCGACTTCGAGTCCGGCCAGTCGCGTGCCGGAGTTGGTCACTGGCGCTGCCTCTGTTGTGATCACGAATCAGACCGGCAACATGCCAAGCGGCGTGCTGCTCCGTTGCGAGGTGGCGGAGGAATATCGCTTGCGAGACGGCACACGCCGTGTGACCCCGCAGTATGAAAACTCTATCACCGCTTACCAGCGTCCGGGCGACAACAACCTGACCACGTTGCAAGCCTCGTTCCCGATGCGGCCTCTGCGGTTGTTCGGCGCGGAAGAATTGGACAAAGCCACAGTGACTGTGGATGTCCTGGCGCCCGTAGCTTTTGGCGGCGGTGTGCTGGACTCATCCGGCGGTCAGGTGACGAGCGATGGGGTGCGCATTCTAGCCGGCGCTGGCGATGTCACCGGCACGCAAGCGGTGCAAATCCGCCGGCTTGCCCCGACCAACTTTGTTGATTTGCTCACGACCAACGTGACGGTCCTGCAGGCGTTCGATTTGAGCGTGGCCGGTGTGGCGCCGGATCGTCGGTTGGTGGCGCGGTTCGGCGCGCTGCCGGCGAACAGTCTGTTTGTTCTGGCGAAAGTTCTTTTTGAAGGCGGCCTGTATGGACTGCAACCGCTCGAACGGTTGAGGAGCGATGCAAACGGCAACCTTGCCAGCCTGGAGCCGGCGACCGGTGATCGGTTATCGGGATTGATCGGCGCCGGGCAATATTTGCTGCTGCAAGTTAAAGAGCTATTAGGCCTGGTGACAGGGACTGCTCAAAATGCTGCCGGTCAGCCCGGGGTGGGTCTGCCCGTCCGCGTCACCGGTCAACCGTGGCTTGCGTTTTCAGCAGCCAACGGAGCGTTCCGCCTTATCGCGCCGACCGGCACGGTGGCTGTTGCCGTCACCGATTTGTCAACCGGCGACACGGGTCAGTCGAGTGTCGTGGTGGCCGATCCGCAAACAGCCGCCGTTGCAAACGTGAGCACGGCGTCGATCGGTCCGAGTGTTGTGGCCGTTACCCCGGCGTCGGGCGCGAAAGCGGTTTCGCGCGTGACCTCCATCGTGGTGCAATTCAGCAAGCCGATAAACCCGGGCAGCCTCGGGGCGAGCGGCACACAGCTTCTTGGAACCAACGGGCTACCGGTCGCCACGAGTCTCACTCTGAATCTGGCGAACACGATTG
>QHOP01000583.1 GCA_003219345.1 Verrucomicrobiota bacterium | reverse complement strand
CTTGCCGCCATAGTTCAGGACGAAGTTGTGGTCGTAGCCTGGCGTCTTGAGGCCGGTTTCCTTGTATCGCGCGCCCATCGCGGTCTGTTTCGTGAAGTCGAGGGCTGTGCCTTTCACGCTCTTGATCTCGCCGGTCGGAATCAGGCCGTCGTCCACCGGCGTGTAGTTGTCCGCGTTGAGCCACAGTTCGTGAGCGAGGATGTCGCCGGAGCCGGCCAGGTTAAAATAGCTGTGATTCGTGAAGTTGACCGGCGTGGCTTTGTCGGTCGTGGCCTTATAGTCGATGCGCAATTCATTCCTGTCCGTGAGCGTGTAAACGACCGTCAGCGTCAGATTGCCGGGATAGCCTTCCTCACCATCGGGACTGAAGCAGCTCATTTCGACAGCGACTGAATGACCGCCCGCGGGCAGTGGCTTCGACTTCCACACCTTCTTGTCAAAGCCTTTCAGCCCGCCGTGGAGATGGTTCGGGCCGTTGTTCTTCGCCAGCGCGTATTCCTTGCCGTTGAGAACGAACTTGCCGTTGCCGATGCGGTTGGCAACGCGGCCGGCGATCGCGCCGAAGAAGGGATGCCCCCTCAGGTAACGATCGAGGTCGTCGAAGCCGAGCACGACGTTGCCGTCTTTTCCCTTTCGATCTGGGACGTGCAACTCGGTGATGATCGCGCCAAACTCGGTGATCCTGGCGATCATGCCGTGCGGGTTCTTGAGTGTGTAAATCTTCACTGGCGTTCCGTCCGGCATCTGACCGAAACTTTTTTCGTCTAGCGACATCATGTGGTTGCCCTTTGAGTCAATTGCCGACTCGCCGGTTGGGCAGGTCAAAAGAGAGAGCGTAACTGTTGCGGCTGATAACCAGTGCCCCGACTTCGTTGTCGCTCTCATAAAAGTGTTTCATTGCTTGTGTGATGGGTGCGGCGGTGATTAATCCATGGCCAAGGACCAAAAGCAAATCTCAATCGCGTTCGTTCCTCCTCACGCCCAAAATTCTCCGTGCTCCCTCCGGCCGTTTGCGTTAAACATAAACTTGCAGCAATGAAATCACTGGCGCCGCCTCTCCAACAGGTTGACCGCACTTGCGTGTTATATCGGAACCGAAAGCTGACTTACTTCGGCGGCTGTGATTATTTTCGGTTGTCGAGTCATCACCGGCAATCATTCGCTGCACGAAAAACTGGAGAAACACCTGGCCGGTTTTTTTGGTGTGCCTGACGCTGTTTTGCTCTCAAACGGATACGCGACCAATCTTGTCCTGGCGCAGGCGCTCGCCGGGAAATTCTCACACGCCTTGATTGATGAACGGGCACACGGGAGCCTGGTTGACGCCGCCATTTTCTTTGATTGTCCGATCATCCGGTTTCCGTATCGCGATGCAGCCGCCGTGACTCGGATCGTCCAAAGAATCGGCCACCAATCACGGCCTGTGCTGTTGACCGACGGCATGTTTTCGCACGACGGCGAGCTTGCGCCCATCAAGGCTTATCTTCGGGTGTTGCCGCGCGACGCCGTGATTCTGCTGGATGATGCGCATGGTGCAGGGATTCTGGGCAAAAAAGGCAAAGGAACCGTCGAACAACCGGGAGTGCGGTCCAACCGCATCATTCAGACGATCTCGCTGAGCAAAGCGTTCGGAGTCTATGGCGGAGCGGTGCTCGGTCCGGGCTCTCTTTGTAATCGCATTCGAGAGAGGAGCCGTTTATTCGGCGGCAACACCCCGCTGCCGTTGCCGCTGGTGAACGCGGCCTGCCGAGCCGTGCAGATTGTGAAATCAGACAAGTCTCTGCGCCGGCGTTTAGAACAGAACGTTCAGTACGTTAAAGGCGAGTTGGGCCGAACAGGATTTTCCATCGTCGACACGCCGGGTCCGATTGTTTCCGTGGTTCCGCGGCGGGCCAGGGATGTCGTGCGACTATCGAAGTCATTGCTCGCGAGGCAAATCTATCCCAGTTTCATTCGTTACCCGGGCGGTGCTTCCAGGGGTTATTTCCGATTTGCGATTTCGAGCGAACACAGCCTGGAACAGCTTGGGAATCTGGTTCGTGTTCTGTCCGAATACGCTGCTGGCGATGGGAAGCAAGCTGGAGGCAAGCTGAGGTCGAGGATAATCAGGTCACCCTGCGCTTGCACACGCCGAAAATCTGCTCCAACTCCGGCAGCCGTACCAAGCGGTCATTGAATCGATCCTCCGTTTGCATTTCACCTCACTCTTTCCACTTCCAGGTCTTCTCTTGCTTGTCCCAAGTCAACCCTTTTTCCAGTCGCTTGCGATACAGCTCGGCCTTTTTGCCGGACAACAGCCCGGCCAGCGCTTCGGCCACCAGGTAATACATATCCTGTTGCCGGTCTTCCCGACTCAGCGGTTCTTCATACCTTACTTTCGAATTGCAGAAATGGTACGTGCTGTACAGCCACCGGCCGTCAGAGCCGTGCCCAAGGAATAGATGGTCAACGAACCCGTTATTGGCGCCGTGCCGGTACGCGTAAACAATATACTCACCGTTCGTCATCAGGAGCACTTGGTCATGCGCCCAACCCCGATTGATGTTAGGGGTCGGGCCTGCCTTAAGCTCGTCGAGTTCTCGGCGAATCTCTGGAGCGCTCTAGCCTGGAATTCGGCATCACCCGTGGTTCTACGAGACCTTCCGGCGAGAAGCCATGGACCATGCTCCGCAACGTAAACGGATAGCAGCTGGCCCTCCCCCGGTTTCAAACAAAAGCTTCCCGGATCCATGATGGGCCAAAAACCAGATAGTGAGGTATCCCCCGTTACATTCGTATCTGTGCAAAGTTCGCCGACCTCACCGGAGAGGGTGAATGGAGTGCTATTAGTAATCGCCAAAGTCATTTGCAGGATATTCTGCACCGACTCAACCCTCTCGCGCTGAACTGGGAGAATCCTCAGGCCTCCTGCTGAGCGTTTGCTCAGGGAGAGGGCGATGGCGCAACCGCAACCTGTCACCAATACCAGGCCTAGGAGTTGTTTCCACGCTCGGCGCATGGTCGTTTTTGGCATCTACTTTTATTAGGCCATGCGGCGGCGATACTACTCATTGGGGTACACCTAAACTCTTCCATGAACTCCGATGAATAACACATTGTAGGTTTGTTGATCCGGCACGCTGCACAGTGAGCGTTACGCTGCTCGCAACGAACCCTCTAATACTTTCAACGTTCTGCGCCAGCGTCCGTCCGCTGGTCGCCACACCATTCACTTGTATGATGTGGTCTCCCTCGCGTAATCCTGCCATTTCAGCCGGTGAGCCG
>QHOP01000582.1 GCA_003219345.1 Verrucomicrobiota bacterium | reverse complement strand
CGACCTTTTCGCCCAGGATGCCTGGCGCCTAAAGCCAAACCTCACACTGAATTCTGGACTCCGTTGGGAGTGGAACACGCCTCAAGCTGACGCCGGGAAGCAAATCCAAGCCTTCCGCCCAAGTCAGGCCACCGGAATTTTTCCTTGTGTTCTGAGTTCGTCGGACCCGCTGCGGGGGGTGCTGGGCAGCAGCGACTGCTCACCGCAAGGGCTTGCCCGCTCGGTATTTCCTTTGGGAATGGTTTTCCCGGGAGATCCGGGAGTGCCATCGGGGCTCACGAACAATTACCTGCGGGCCTTTGCTCCGCGGCTGGGGTTAGCTTGGTCGCCGAACTGGTCAGCCGGCTGGCTTGCGAAAGTCTCCGGCGGACCGGGCAAGTCCAGCGTTCGCATGGGTTGGGGGATGTTCTACAACAGCAACGAGGAACTGTTGGAGAATTTCACCGCCCAGCCGCCATTCGGAGGCAGCACCTCAATTAGCAACACTTTTTTCAACACTCCATTTCTGGGCCAGGACGGTTCGACCACGCCCAATTCATTCCACGGATTCCTGGACCCCGAACTAGGCTCACCAATTGATTTCGCTCTGTTTCGCCCCATCTTTCTATACGGAAATTTCCCATTAACCTTGCGCAATCAGTACTCCCTCCACTATCACTTGACTGTACAGCGCGAATTGACACGAGAAACGCTCTGGCAATTTGGATACGTGGGCTCTCAAGGGCACCGGCTGCTGGCTACCCTGGACCAGAATTACGGCAATCCCCAAACCTGTCTCGACCTGAGTCAAATTCCGGGAATATTGTGTGGGCCGTTTGGAGCGGACACTGACTACTCCATTCCCGCCGGTGCCATTCCGCCGGGCATAACGTTGCACTTGCCCTACGGCTCGGTGTCGGCCGTAACTGGTCCGAATGCGAATCCGATTTCGCTGGTTGGGCTTCGCAAGTACTCTTCGCCGCTCTGCGAACCCACCACAGGTGCGGGCTGTCCGCCGGACGGAATTCCGGTGTTCGGCAGCATTTTCGGACAGATGCCGGTCGCGAACTCGTCCTATAACTCTTTCCAGACTCTCGTGAAGCAGCGTTTGTCGCACGGAGTCCAATTTCTGGTCTCCTATACCTGGAGCCGGTCGATCGACAATGCTTCCAGTTTCGAAAACGCCGTGAACCCCACCGACCCACATAAGTCGCGTTCCCTTTCCTTGTTTGAGGCCCGTCACCGGCTGGTGGCCAGTGAGTACTGGCGGATGCCCGACTGGCGAATCTCCAATTGGACGCGTCATCTAGCCAATGGATGGGCCATCAGCGGCATTTTCACGCTCCAGTCGGGCTTTCCGATTCGCTTGACCTCCACCAGCGATCTGGAGCTGATGAGCAGTTTCGACTTTGAAACTCCGGGTGAGCCCAGCCAGATCGCACCCTTGCGGCGTCTCAATCCACAAAAATCCGGGGGCTACTACTTCGATCCTTCGTCGTTCGTCGATGCTCCACTGGGCCAAATCGGAAACGCGCCGCGCACCATATGTTGCGGTCCGGGCACGGCTAATCTGGACCTGGGTATTCACAAACTTCTAGCAGTGCGGGAGGGCATGAATCTTGAGTTCCGTACCGAGATCTTCAACGCGTTCAATCACACACAATTCTTTAATCCTGATGGCAACATCACGGACGGAACCTCGTTTGGACAAATAAGTCGTGCGCGAGATCCGAGACTGATTCAACTGGCGGTGAGGTTCAGTTTTTAGCACCACTCGTGAGCGAGAACCGGGAAGATTAATGACGAAACTGAAGCACATCTTGCTTTGCGTAATACTGGTGATTAGCCGCGCGAATGGCGCTGATCAGGAGCGCAAGATCGTTCGCCGCGAAGAGCCCGAATATCCGACGATTGCGGCAAAGATGAACCTTTACGGTACGGTTAGGCTGAAGATCTGGATTACTCCCGAAGGGTCGGTCCGCCGTTTGGAATACATTGGCGGTCATCCGCTGTTGGCAGAGTCCGCCCTAAAGGCGTTAAAGGCGTGGAAATACCAACCTGCTACTCAGGAATCGACAACCTTCGTCGAGCTGAAGTTCTGAGCGTCTCAGACCACCTCTTGCCCGATCCCACAGGAGGGCGTTTCGAACTCAAATCCTGCTGTTTACGCAGAATGAGTTTTTGCACAAAGTAAACCTCTGTACACCTCTCCGTCTTAGCGCTAGGATAGCCGCGACTTCCCCCCATGGGCCCCATCTCGCTTGCGGAGGGGCGTTATGCTTGACCGTCGGACTTCCCGAGTCGTCAAGTGGTCGTTTTTCGCTGCGGTTTGTCTTGTTCTTGCTCTCCTGAC
>QHOP01000581.1 GCA_003219345.1 Verrucomicrobiota bacterium | reverse complement strand
CCTCTTGCTCCAGACAGTCAAGTTCACCCCACTCTCCCGGCCTTTCGTTTAGACCGTTCAGGACAAGCTGCTGACCAGTGGCAGCCACCTTGCCAACCAGGCCTACTCCCAAAGGCATCCGCGAGTTGGGATCGTCGAAACGCGGAGCACGCGCTCCGGAACTGGAGAGGCAATTGCCGCCGCCAGCAACCAGGTGCAGGCAGCGGGTTTGATCGGGACACTTCGGTCTTTGGGGACAAACGGAGCAGAGGTCTCCTTTATCAACCAGCCAGATCTGGACGCAGGCCAAGTCCGACTGGGGTTGCTCCATCGCACTGCGGATGAGCTTTCGCAGCAGGTGCTCCACGGATTGCTCATGGGCGATATCCAGGAGCAAGTGGGTGGCGAAATTCGGATCGAACCGATTATCACTATTTGATTCCACGACGGTAGATACCTATCAGAAGCCGGACGGTTTCTCAACTCAAGGCGGACGATTCTTCGCACGTTCAAATTTCTGAGCCTGCCCAATTGTCACTTCAAACTTCATTCGGCGCTAGCCATGAGCGAGTTACGCAATTCGCAAGTCATTGGCACAAGCGCTGCACAAAGGATTATGAATTTGAAATTCGAATCGAGAAAATGAACACGGGCCAGAAGAAAATTCCGATGGTCGAATTTGGCGAAGTGAAATTCGTGCCGGCAGTTCTCAGGCCGAAGACCAGTTTGAGACCGACCACCCGGCCGCGTGAAAGGCATTGGGCAAATAACCACAAGGAAGCGCTATCTCCCATTAACTAAATTTTCTTTCCGTTCACCATCTTAAGGCCAGCCATGTCTCGCAAACGCCCGTATGAAAAAGCCATTTTATCCTTTTGAGCCTGAAGGATCTGCTCCGCATCCTGCTCATTGGTCCTGTCACCATTTCTCCGTCACGCCCAAAAAACGAGAACGGCGGCGACAACGCCGGAAAATGCGGCAGATTCTTCGTCACGTTTTCAGCGGCAAAGGATCGGAATCCGGTCTCGATATTGCCCAGTCACAGGAGGTGTCCAGATCTGGCGGTGCTTCGGCATCGTCCTCAACCAGGGAGGCATAGGCATTATGAAATCCGCTAAGAGTAATGGAACGACGGCGATCAGAAGTGTAAAGCGCGGACGCGAGCCCGGCGCGAGCCATCGGCACCCGGGCCTGGCTAGCACGCGAATCGCAAACACCCAAGCCATGCCACGAAATGTAGATTACCCGGCCGTAGAAGACGCAACGCTGGTTAAAGATGCGCAAGACGGCGACATGCAGGCCTTTGAGGAGCTGGTCGCCCGGCATCGGGACAAGATTTATGCGCGCGCTTACAGCATGATGCGCAACGAGGAGGAAGCGTTGGATCTTTCCCAGGAAGCATGGGTCAAGTCCTGGCAGCGCCTGAAACAATTCCAAGGCGAAGCCAGCTTTGTGACATGGATCACGCGGATCATCATCAACCTCTGCCTCGACCAGTTGCGGAGACAAAAGCGGTTCCGTGGCGACTCAATCGAGCAAATGGATGAGGAATCGGGCGGCCTCGAACGACGAATGCCGCTCGTGCACCCAAACCCGACTGAGCGGCTGGAGCGACACGAGTTACGCCAGAGGATTGACAGGGCGCTGGGTCGGTTGTCCTACGAGCATCGGACAGTGTTGATTTTGCACGAATTTGAAGACTTGGAATACAAAGAGATCGCCAAGCGCCTGAGATGTTCGATCGGGACGGTGATGTCGCGGTTGTTTTACGCCCGGCGAAAAATGGCGGTTCTTTTGGCGAGTTTGAAACGAGAGGAATCCAGATGCTCAATCACGAGACAGAACTGAAAATGCAGGCCTACTTGGACGGCGAACTCGCTTCGGGCGAGGCAAATGTGATTCGGGAGTTGTTCGAGCGGAAAAACGTGGCCCGGTCACCCTTCGAAGGCCTGCGTGTCGCCCTTCTGGCAGTTGCGCTGTTCACCGGTGGTTGCGCGCATTATCGAGTCAACGCGCCTTTAGCCGCGGTTGACCCCCGGACGGGATCCATCGCCCAGGAACAAGAAATCGATCTGTTCGCCACCGGACGGGTAGTGGAAACGACCAACCGCGACCTGCTGTTGGCTGCCTCCCCGGAAAGACCGGCCAAACTCGTCTTTTCAGAAAATGCGCACGACAGAATCGTCGGAAAACGGTTCGTTTTCGGCGGCCCCTTGGTCGCTCTGTTCAAAAGCAACGAACCGCTGCAAACGTTCAACCCGTTTTCGGTTTCCAACACCGGCGCGGAGTGGGACAGGGCGGTGCTCGATCCGTACCTTCCGCCTCCGCGCGGATTCACGCTGTTCCGTCTCGGGTTTTGATCCGCGGGGCGAACCGCACTGTGTGAATAGTCTCCACTCAACTGTCATTGAGC
>QHOP01000580.1 GCA_003219345.1 Verrucomicrobiota bacterium | reverse complement strand
CTTTTCAACTGCCTCGCGGTCGGAAGCCGCTACGGCATGCAGAAGCTGCAACGCCTCCTGCTGCATTTCAGCAGCGTCGATGAGCTGCGAACTTTTTTTGGGGTAACGCAAAGTCGGAAAATCATCATCACGATCTGCATCGTTTGATGTGTTGAAGAAAGCGAGCGACTTGTAATAGTCGGTATGGCGAATGGGATCGTATGGATGCGAGTGGCACTGCACGCAGTTCATGGTGAGGCCGTTCAAAACGGACCACGTCGTCGCAACACGGTCCATCGCCGCGACCAGCCGGAACTCTTCGTCGTCGGTTCCGCCTTCCTGGTTGTTGGGGGTCTGACGGTGAAACGACGTCGCGATGCGGTCTTGAAACGTCGCGTTCGGAAGCAGATCGCCGGCTAACTGCTTGATGACGAATTGATCGTACGGCAGGTTCCGATTGAATGCGTCCACAACCCAGTCGCGATAGGCCCATACGCCGGGACGGCGGCGGTCCGCCTCGTAACCCATCGAATCCGCATAACGCGCCAAATCCAACCACATCGAAGCCCAGCGTTCGCCGTACGCCGGGGAAGAGAGCAGCCGGTCGACCACTTTGTCGTAGGCCTGCGGAGAGTTGTCAGCGAGATAAGCCGCCAACTCCTCCTCGCTCGGCGGCAGTCCAGTGAGGTCCAACGACACGCGGCGCAGCAGTGCCGACTTGTCCGCCTCCGCCGAAGGCAGCAGGGACTCTCGCTCCAGGCGCGCCAAAACAAAC
>QHOP01000572.1 GCA_003219345.1 Verrucomicrobiota bacterium | reverse complement strand
CCATCGCACACGTACAACAATGCCGGGGACTACACGGCGACGCTGACGGTGACGGGCAGCGGCGGTTCCAACAGCAAGAGCCTGGCGATCCACGCCACGGCGCCACCACCGCCCGCGCCGACGGCGGATTTCACGGCCAACACGACCTCGGGCCAGGCGCCTTTGGCGGTGCAATTCACGGACCGGTCCAGCGGCAGCATCACGAGCCGGGATTGGGACTTTGGGGACGGTTCGTCGCACAGCTCGACGCAGAGCCCATCGCACACGTACAACAATGCCGG
>QHOP01000571.1 GCA_003219345.1 Verrucomicrobiota bacterium | reverse complement strand
CCGTGTGTCAGGGTCAGGTGACATCGGCGTGTTCACCATCAGTCGCACCGGCAGCACGGCGGCGGCAGTGACAGTGCGCTACAGCTTGGGTGGCACCCCGCAGAACGGTGTGGATTATCAAACCTTGCCCGGCTCGGTGACGATTCCTGCCGGCGCGTCCTCCGCGGACGTGAAGGTAGTTCCAACAGGTCCTTCGCGATGGCCAATCGACAAGGATGTGTATCTGATGCTGGAACAAGGCACGGGTTACATCGTGGGCACGCCTAATTTCGCCACCTTGACCATTGCGGGCAATAACCAGCCTTCCGACACTCGAACGTGGGTGTCCGTCGCGGCTTCGGTCCCAGTTGCGTCAGCGTCAGGTGCCATTGGCGTGTTCACCATCAGCCGCACCGCTAGCACGGCGGCGGCAGTGACAGTGCGCTACAGCCTGGGTGGCACCCCGCAGAACGGTGTGGATTATCAAACCTTGTCCGGCTCGGTGACGATTCCTGCCGGCGCGTCCTCCGCGGACGTGAAGGTAGTTCCAACTGGTCCTTCGAGATGGCCAATCGACAAGGATGTGTATCTGATGCTGGAACAAGGCACGGGCTACATCGTGGGCACGCCCAATTACGCCACCTTGACCATTGCGGGCAACAACCAACCTGCCGACACTCGAACGTGGGTGTCGGTCGTGGCTTCCGACCAACGCGCGTCAGGCTCAGGTGACATTGGCGTGTTCACGGTCAGTCGCACCGGCGGCGGCACGGCGTCGGCGGTGACAGTGCGCTACAGCCTGGGTGGTACCCCGCAGAACGGTGTGGATTATCAAACCTTGCCCGGCTCGGTGACGATTCCTGCCGGCGCGTCCTCCGCGGACGTGAAGGTGGTTCCAACAGGTCCTTCGCGATGGCCAATCGACAAGGACGTGTATCTGATGCTGGAGCAAGGCCCGGGCTACATCGTGGGCACGCCCAATTACACCACCGTGACCATTGCGGGCAACAACTGATCTTCCGACACTCAACGTGGGTGTCGGTCGTGGCTTCGGTCCCGCGTGCGTCAGGGTCAGTTCACCCAGGCGTGTTCACCATCAGCGGCAGGGACCCCGCCTCTATGTGCGGCACTCCGGTCGGCGGCGACACGAACCTCCACGTCGCCAGCGCAATCGCCGCAAGCACGACGCTACTAATAAGTTTTGTCCGCATGCTCATAATCTTACTTCGTTACCTTATCCGCTCCTCCTTTGCTGCGCAATCAGACCGAAGGTAGCGCGCGGCTTCAGCCGTGGGTTGGGGCATTGTCAAAATCTGATTTGCGCCCGCTGCGCCGCCGGGCGGAAACTTTGTCTTGAGGCAGGGCCGACGGACTGCGTTGCTTTTGAGTCTCCTGCTTTGCGCATGCAAGTCGCCGAAGCAGCCGAACCTTGGCGAGCCGCTGGCGGATCTCTCGCGGGCGGAACGCGCCCAATTCGAGGCGGGCAAGAAAGTTTTCCAACGGGTTTTCACGCCGCAGGACGGCCTTGGGCCGTTGTTCAACGCAAATTCCTGCGCACAATGTCACGAAGACCCGGTGGTCGGCGGCGTGGGCGATGAAATTGAGATTCATGCTACACGGTTCGTCGCGCCGAACTCCTGCGATCCCCTGTTCGATCAGGGAGGGCCGGTGATCCAACAGAATGCGACCCCGTTGCTGCAAGCCAAAGGGATAATGAAGGAGCAAATCCCGCCGGGCGCCACCGCGCAAGCGCGCCGCTCTACGCCCCCGCTGTTTGGTTTCGGCCTGGTGGATGCCATCCCCGAAGCAGCTATTCTCTCACACGAACGTCGTCACGGCGCCAAGGGCGATGGAATCGCTGGCCATGCCAGCCGCACGATTGATGGGCGGGTCGGACGGTTCGGTCGGAAAGCCGCGGTAGCCGCACTGTTGGATTTCAACGCCGGGGCGTTTCCGCAGGAAATGGGAGTAACGACTCCTCTTTCGCCGGTGGAGGAAACCATCAACGGCACTCCTGTCCCGCCGGACACCGATCCGGCGCCGGACCCTGAAATCACCGTCGAGGACATCGAGAAGGTGACCGCGTTCACCCGGTTCCTGGCGCCTCCTCCGGGGCAAATCTTGACAAACCATACCGACCAGCACCTCGCCCGGCGTGGCCGGAAGCTCTTCGTGCATCTGAATTGTGCCGTGTGCCATAGGCCGAAAATGAACACCGGTCCGAGCACCAGCAAGGCCCTGCACAGGAAGACCGTGGCGCTGTATTCGGATTTAATGGTGCATGATATGGGGTCCGCACTTGCCGACATCTGCCTGGAGCAGGCACACCCGTCGGAGTTCCGGACGGAAATGCTGATGGGACTGCGCTTCCGCGGGCAGTTCCTGCACGACGGGAGCGCCAAAACGGTGCAGGAAGCCATCGAGCGCCACGACGGAGAGGCCCGCAATTCGCGGGACAGGTTCAAGGCACTGAAAGAAAAGGACAAACAAGCGCTGCTGAAATTCCTGGAAACAATCTAAACGGAGCGAACGATGAAAATGATAACGTTGTTGTGGACGATGGCTGTGGCGGGTTCACTGGCGGCTGCGACGCAGGCATCCGAGGTGGACCAGTTGAAATCCGACCTGGTTGGCCAGTGCATGGGCGGCCGGGAGAAATGCTGGAAGTTTCAGTCGGTTGACCAGATCAAAGCGCTGACGATCCAGAAGAAAACCGAAGACTCGCGAAAACGTGTGTACACGATCGCGCTGCAGTTGCAGGCGGCAAAAGCCGGCGGCAAATACTCTGCTAATGCGCGGGTCGAATACACGAAAGCAGCCACGGGGTGGAAGATCAAGCAGGTCGGGCTGCTCTCAATCAGGAAAGTCGAATAGCTGGGCCCTGCCCTCCCTCCACTGAGGAGCTTTCCGGTCCCTGGTGAACGCGCGCGCCAACGCGCGACACTCAAAGAAGTCAACGGGGAGCAACGCAAATTGTGCTGGTTCACACCAACGAAATTAGCGCTAATCGACGGTGACATAGTCGCCCGATCGGGCTCGACATGCGCAAAGAATCCGGCCAGACTGG
This sequence comes from Verrucomicrobiota bacterium, assembly GCA_003219345.1. GTDB lineage: Bacteria > Verrucomicrobiota > Verrucomicrobiia > Limisphaerales > AV2 > AV2. Next base: position 831 of record QHOP01000571.1, on the reverse strand, counting down.
ACGGCGAAGGATGAACAGGGACGCCGATAAGCCACACGGTTTTTTTCAATTGCACATCCTTGCCTCTTCGCGATGGTGTTCCTGCTTCGCGGCATGCCTTGGCTGCTGGTTGACAGCGTTCGGCGAACCGCTCGATGCGTGGCATTGGAGGAACCCCGTGCCAACAGGCAACCGACTTTACGGTATCGGCGCCAGTGCACAGCGCTATGTCGCGGTGGGCGAACTCGGCACGATCCTTGTTTCCGATGACGGCAACAACTGGCTTGCCGTGGATTCAGAGACGCAGAACACATTGCGGGCGGTCGCCTGGGGCAACGGGCTATGGGTGGCTGTGGGTGATTTCGGGAGGATTCTAACCTCATCGGATGGGATCACGTGGACTCCACGCTCTGCCGGCTTTTTCTTCGACTTAATGGGAATCACCTGGGGCAGCGGGCTGTTTGTGGCCGTGGGAGAGAACACGTCGATTCTTACCTCAACTGACGGGGTTCAGTGGACATTACGTACGATGGGCACGCACCCCCTACGCGCGGTCGTATGGGCCAATGGAACCTTTGTAGCCGCGGGAGGTGAACCCCCAGGACTTCTTCCGGCCGGTGGTGGTTTCTACCAACGCGTTCCAGGGCAGCCCTTGGTCCTGATATCCCGCGACGGGATCGCCTGGACGCCTGAAGAGGCCCCGGTGGACGGCCAGGTTTCCTCGATCGCGTTTGGTGCCGGCCGATTCGTCGCGGCAACCACCTCCCTGCGGACGATGGTGTCCACCAACGGCGAGCAGTGGCTCGCTGGTCTGGAATCCCAAACTGACGGTCCGGAGTTCACTGCTGTCGC
>QHOP01000140.1 GCA_003219345.1 Verrucomicrobiota bacterium | reverse complement strand
TCCAGGCGCGCTGGGTGGTGGACGCTTCCGGCGTGGCCGCGTTGCTGGCGCGACAGGAAGGCTGGCGGCAGCCGAACACCGCGCATCCGATCACGGCCGTCTGGGCGCGCTGGACCGGCGTGAAAGATTTGGATGGGCTCGAACTCGCCGAGAAATTTCCCCATTGGGCGATGGCCTGCCACGGCATTCGCGCGACCGCAACCAACCATTTTACCGGCGACGGCTGGTGGGCGTGGTGTATTCCGCTCAAGGGCGGCGACGTGAGCGTCGGCGTCGTGTTCGATCAGCGGCGCGTGCAATGGCCGGAAGGCGGTTGGCCCGGCGAGCGGTTGAAAAACTTCCTCATGCAGCATCCGGTGGCGCGCGAGATTCTGGCTGACGCCCAGTGGCGCGAGGGCGACGTTCATTGGCGCAAGAATCTGCCGTATTCCAGCAGGACGTTCGCGGGCGATGGTTTCGCGCTCGTAGGCGACGCGAGCGGGTTCCTCGATCCGCTCTACAGTCCGGGCATGGACTGGATTTCGTTCACGGTGAGTTCGGCGGTGAAGTTGATTTTGTCGCAGCAACGCGACGAAGAAATCGCGCCGCTGGTGGCGAAATGCAATCGCGACTTTGCGCGCAGTTATGAGCGCTGGTTCACCGCGCTTTACAAGGACAAATACGAATATCTCGGGGAATACGACCTGCTGCGCCTGGCGTTCCTGCTTGACCTCGGGCTGTACTACCTCGGCGTGGCATCGCAGCCGTTCAAGCGCGGGAAGATCGCCCTGTGCGAATCGGTCTTCACGTCACCGTTCTCCGGGCCGTTCTTTCATCTGATGCGGACTTACAATCGTCGCTTTGCGCAGATTGCCCGCTTGCGCCGCGAGGGCGCAAGACTCCAAAAGCAAAATGCCAATCACCGCTTCATGTTCAAAGGCTACACTTTTGCTTATTCGAGCGTGTTTCCGATCTTCGGCGCGCTGGCCGGATGGCTCCGGCTGGAAATGACGGAGGGGTGGCGAAGCTGGTGGCAACGGCCGGCGGCGACGCATCAACCTGAGGCGCTGATGGTCCCGGTTCGCCGTGTTACACCGCAGCGATGATCGCCGCGCAAAAGCAGGCCGAAGCGCCGTCGAAGCTGGTCCCGCACCGAACGCTTACTGCGTTTTATCCCGCAGCGGCGCAGCGGGCCCGTTTTGTCGCCGATTTGTTTGATCGGGCCGCGCGCGATTACGATTGGATGAGCAGTGCGATGTCGTTCGGCACCGACCGCCAATATCGCCGACGCGCTCTGCGGCAGGCGGGCGTGACGCCGGGCATGCGCGTGCTCGACGTGGCCACCGGCACCGGTCTGGTCGCGCAGGCGGCGCTCGCTTTGGGAATTGCCCCGCGTCATTTGATCGGCCTCGATCCGAGCCTCGGGATGCTGGAAGAAAATCAGAAGCTGCATGGCATTCAACTGGCGCAGGGTCTCGGCGAATCGCTGCCATTTCAGGACGCTGCGTTTGATTTCGTCGTCATGGGTTACGCCCTGAGGCATGTCGAAGACTTGAGCCAGCTTTTCACTGAGTTCCATCGTGTGTTGCGCGCGCGCGGCAGAGTCTTGATTCTCGAAATTACCCGTCCCTCGTCGCGAGCGGGCTTTGCGCTGATGCGTTTTTACATGCAAGGTCTGCTGCCGCTTCTGACGCGACTGGCCACTCGCCACGACGACTCAGTGAGGCTCGTGGAATACTATTGGGCAACGATTGCCGAATGCGTTCCGCCGGCAGCCATCCTCACCGCGTTGTGCGGCTCGGGATTTAAGTCGGTCGAGCGCAGAACCAGGGCACGCATTCTCAGCGAATATCTGGGCGCAAAAAGCTGAAGCTCAAACAGCGACCCTTTCAAGCCGGGATCGCGGCGCGCTGGTCGTGAGCGCATTTTTCTGCCGGTAATAATCCGCGAGGCTTTGCTTCGACGCCTTCAGCCCTTCGGCTTCGATGGCGGCGAGAATCCGTTCCTCGGTCATGATGAAGCGGTCGCGCCGATAGAGAACGTAATCCTCGCGCAGACCGGGCGGAGTGAGGTTGATCGTGACGAGGTTCGCGCCCGTGCGCAAGCCGCGGCGATACCCGCTGCCCGGCCTGGCGAGATTGAGCGCGCTGACAGCGGGAATCACCCAGCGCGGTCGCATCAGGCGCAGCGCGGCCATGCAGTTCAATGTCAAATCAATGTCGGCGGTCGGCGCGTTCGCGTACGGCGTGGCTTCGCCGGGAATGAAGGGGCTGACGCTGCAACCTGCGAGCGGCAGCTTGCGCGCGAGGGAGAAATTGGCGAGCAACGCGTCCTCAGTTTCGCCGGGCAAACCGGCGATGAAACCGGAACTGACATTCCAGCCTGTGGCCGCCAGCAAGCGGATGTGCTCCACGCGCTCCTCGAATGTGCCGGGCGCCTCCATCTGCGCGTAAAGTTCGGGATCGGCGACTTCGAATTTGATGATGTAAGTCGATGCGCCGGCGGATTTCAGTGCGCCGTAGAGCGAGCGATTCAATGTCCCCAGACAAACGCTGAGGCCGACTGGTGTTTCGTGGCGCAGGATTTTGATCAGCGGCAAAACGACCTCGCGAACGACAACCGGGTCTTCGCCTGCCTGGAGATTGACATCGGTGACGCTGGCAGGTCGATGGTGGACCAGCAATTCCGCCAGTTGATCGAGTCGGGCGCGGTGTCGGGCCAGACCGCGGTTGTCGCGCCGCATGCCGCAGTAGGAGCAATTTTCGCGGCAAAAATTGGAGACCTCGACTACCGCTCGAACAAACACCTGGCGCCCGAACGTTTCGACGGCGACGCGCGCAGCGCGTTCGTGAAAGGCATGTTGAGCTTGGTCGCGGGATTTCAGGATGTCGGTCGTTGGGAAAAACGGCTCGTCAATCACCGGCTCAGTTAAAACCGTCTCTGGACGGAGCGCAAACCAATTTCTGCCGGTGGCACAGTTTCGTGGGGCGCGGCCTCTCCATGGTCCCGATGCGCTCTCGATCTTTTGGGACTGCCTGTGAAATTTGTCTTGGCCGGGAGGCCGTTTTCCCTAGCGTTGGTATGATGGATTGGCAGTCTCAATGCGCCGTCGTGATTCCCTGCCTTAACGAAGCGGCGACCATCGAGCCGCTCGTCCAGGCGGTGCGCAAGTATCTGGCAGCTGTGATCGTGGTGGACGATGGTTCCAACGATGGCACATCCGAACTGGCAGCTGGATGCGGCGCGGAGGTGATTCGCCACGCGAAACGGCGGGGCAAAGGCGCGGCTTTGGGGGCCGGTTGGAGTCGCGCGCTCGAACGCGGGTTCACCTGGGCATTATCGATGGATGGCGACGGGCAGCACGCCCCGGAGGACATTCCGGCGTTTCTGGCGTGCGCGGAAAAAACCGGGGCCGAACTGATCGTGGGCAATCGAATGACGAATCCAGACGGCATGCCGTGGGTACGACGCCGGGTGAACCGCTGGATGAGCGACCGGATTTCGCGACTGACCGGGCACACGTTGCCCGACACGCAATGCGGTTTTCGGCTGATGCGGCTGGAGACGTGGGCGCAGGTTCACCTGCTCGCCGACCACTTTGAAATCGAGTCCGAGCTGCTCTGCAAATTCATCGCCGCCGGCCAGAAGGTCGAGTTCGTGCCGGTGCAGGTGATTTACCGGAACGAGCAGAGCAAAATCCGACCGGTGCGCGATACGCGCCGATGGTTTCGGTGGTGGTGGCAGGCCCGGGGCTGGCACAAGACCCGGGTGCTCGACAAACCGCCGGGGCGGCGGACCTAAATTCTGCTTGCCCGACGGAGCAGGTCAAAAACATGCTCTCCCAATGCCAGCATCTACAATCAACGTTTCCGCACCGGCGCCGTCGCGATGGAATTTGGTCACGCGCCTGGTCTCCATCCTTCTCCTCGCTTTCGTCATCGGCTGGATACTGAACCGGGTCGGGCAGCAATTGAGCCACAGTCCTCGCCCGGCAGGTTTCGTGCGCGGCCTGGTCCAGGGCGCGCTGATGCCGGCGTCTATGCCGAACCTGCTCATCGGCCATGACGTGGTGATTTACGCGGAGAAAAACAACGGCGTGTTTTACAAACTCGGCTACACGCTCGGCGTCAACGGCTGCGGCGCGATTTTCTTCGGGATGTTCTACTGGCGATTGAAACGATGGCGAAACCGGCAATAAAAACCGTCGTCATTACGGGCGTGTCCCGCGGGCTGGGACGCGCCATGGCGCAGGAATTCATCCGGCTCGACCATATCGTGCTTGGCTGCGGTCGTTCCGTGAAGTCGATCGCGGAATTGCGCGGACGTTTTGGCAAGCCACACGACTTCGAGGCGGTGGATGTCGCCTCGGATGAAAAGGTGAAGGCGTGGGCGAAGCGTGTGCTCGAATCACATGGCACCCCCGGACTGTTGCTTAACAACGCCGCCATCATCAACAAAAATGCGCCGTTGTGGAAAGTCAGCGCCGAGGAATTCGATCGAGTCATCGACGTCAACCTTAAAGGCGTTGTGAATGTGATTCGCCATTTCGTTCCGGCGATGATTGAGCGCGGGAGCGGTGTGATTGTGAACTTTAGTTCCGGCTGGGGCCGTTCGACTGATGCCGAAGTCGCCCCATATTGCGCGACGAAATGGGCGATTGAAGGACTCACCCAGGCGCTGTCGCAGGAATTGCCCGCGGGCATGGCCGCCATCCCGCTGAATCCTGGCATCATCAACACCGACATGCTGCAAAGCTCCTTCGGCAGTTCGGCGTCGGCTTATCCGACTGCGGAGGAATGGGCGAAGAAGGCTGTTCCGTTTCTGTTGAGTCTTGGACCAAAACACAACGGCCAGCCATTGACTGCTCCGTAGCCGACGAGGTAACGGGGCGGAAGCTCCACCCCCAAAAACTCAGGCGCCAGACAAGGTCCGGTTCGGGATTTGGAATTTGGCACTTTGCCATCCGCCTCCTCACCTCGGCGGCTACGATGCAAACGGGCGACGGGGGGGCGCAAAGCCTGCTTTGCTCCTTGAATTTCGCGCGTTTGACGTTAATCTCCCTCCATGCCGCACGTTGCCAAAAAGAATAAGGCGAAGGCGATTCTGCTCGGTGTCGGTTTGGATTCCGACGGCCACAAGCGCGTCACGACCGGCCCGAACTTCGCTTTGATCGGCGGCAGCAAGGAGACGCACGAAGAGATGACCGAAAAGGCGGTCAAGATTAACGAAAAGCTCAAAGCCAAAGGGAAAGCGCTGCACGAAGTCAGTCCCGCGGAGTTCGACGACATCGCCCAGTCGCTCGGCTTGAAACGGCATCATCCCAAGTCCAACTAAGCCGGAACGATTCAGTCAGAGGAATGGTGAGCGCAGCCGCCTCGGCTGCTGTTCGGCGCGCCCCGCGCCAACTCTGCACCAGGACGACAACCATCCGGTCGGGCGCCCCGCGCCGGAATGCCAACGGCGAGGGCGCCGTTGGCAGCGCCCGCGGCGGGCGCGCTCCCCGATTCCAAGTGAATCGTTCCGGCTACGCGGCCTGGGAGTACGACTGGATTAGCCGGATTTGATTTAAGAAAAGTCTTTCTGATCCTTTGCGGCAAACCTGTTGCCATTCCTTGACGCGTTGATTTACCACCGATAACGTGGCTTGTGAAAAAAGTAACAAGCTGAAGCCATTGCATGAATGCGGTTGAGAATGATCCCTATCTGTTGATCGTCGTTTTCGCGGTTGCGGCGGTTCTTTTTGCCCTTGTCCCGTTGGGGCTTGCGCGACTTTGGTCGAAGAAATTTTCTCCGATCAAACCCGGACCTGACAAGAACGCCACTTACGAGTGCGGCCTGGAGTCGAAGGGCGACGCCTGGGTGCAGTTCAAATCCGAGTATTACCTCTACGCCATCCTCTTTCTGATTTTTGATGTGGAAACGATTTTTCTCCTGCCGTTTGCGGTGGCGTTTACCAGCCTGTCCGCCGGCGCGTTCGTTGCGATGATGATATTTCTGCTGTTGCTTGTGGAAGGACTGATTTGGGCCTGGCAGAAGGGCGTATTGACGTGGAAATGATTTATGAGCGTTGAATCGTTAAAACGTTCCATCGTTGAATCGGTGAAGACAGGATGCAGCGATTGTTTCCACCCGATTCAACGATTCAACCATTCAACGGTTTAGCGAACATCAATGGACGAAGGACTGCGCAGTGAGTTGAGCAAGCAAGGGATCTTCACGACCACCCTGGAAGAGATCTACAATTGGGGCCGGAAGAACTCAGTGTGGCCGTTGCAATTCGGCCTGGCCTGCTGCGCCATTGAAATGATTGCGAGCACGATGGCGCGCTACGACCTCGCTCGTTTCGGCGCCGAAATCTTTCGTCCCTCGCCTCGCCAGGCCGATCTGATGATCGTGGCCGGCACGGTGACCAAGAAAATGGCGCCGCAAGTCGTTCGCCTTTACAATCAGATGCCGGAACCGAAATACGTCATTGCGATGGGCGCGTGCGCGATTTCCGGCGGGCCGTTCAAGCAGGGCTACAATGTGCTCAAAGGCATCGACCGCTATATTCCCGTGGACGTGCACATCCCGGGCTGCCCGCCGCGGCCAGAAGCGCTCATCCACTCCTTCATGACCCTGCAGAAGCGAATTGATGAACAGAGATTGAGCGGCAACGGGCGTCCGCGCCATCTGGATCCGGACGCGCCGAGTGAATTTCCGGTGCCGCAATTTGGCGAACATGATTTGGAGCCGACAAAGAACCTCAGCGTCTGGAAACCTCCAACACTGGTGCGTCATGGCTGAAAATCGTTACAAGGTTGAATCGTTACATCGTTACAACGTTCTTCGGCAGAAAAAGGCGGGGCGGGTTTCCGCTTTTCGTGAGGGATCATCGGTTCTTGCAGTTGAAGATGAAGACGATCCGTTCGCGGATGTCCCGTTGTAACGATTTAACGTTTTAACGCTGTAACGATTATGATTCCTCTTGAGACAATCAAAGCGCAAATAGAACAGGCCGTTCCCGGCGCGCGTATTGAAATCGTTCGAAACGACAGCCCCAGCGCGCAACATTCCTTATTGCTGGGCAATGAGCACGCGCTCGCCGTCGCCAAATTTACACGCGACGACCCTCATCTGCGTTTGGACTACTGCTCGAACGCCACGGGCATCGATTGGCCCGACGCGGTTCTCAAAGAAAAGGTGAAGATCAAAAAGGTCGTCGATGGCACGGAGAAGGAGGTTGAGGAAATAGTAGAAAAGAAGCGCCAAGGTTTTCTCGAAGCGGTCTATCATCTCTACTCAATGGAGTTGAAGCACGGACCGCTCATCATCCGAATGCGCACCGGGAATCGCACGGACAAGGCGCATTTACCTTCGCTCACGCCCATCTGGCGCGGCGCGGAATTTCAGGAGCGGGAGATTTACGATCTGTACGGTATCATCTTTGACGGCCATGCTGACTTGCGCCGCATTCTGATGTGGGACGGCTTTCAGGATTATCCGATGCGCAAGGATTACGTTGAGCCGGACGATTACGAATACGAACCGACGCCGCATGACGAAGTCCTGGAGAAAACGCAGAAGCATTACGCGCAGGAGACGAAGTCATGAGCGAAGGTGTCATCGATCATGATTTAGCAGCAGGAGTGTCACCGGCGTCGCCAGTCCCTCAGCCAGACGGATCGGGACAGCCCACGTACACTCTTACTCACAAAACTTTGCCCGCCGGCGGGATCGAGGGAGACCTGCTCGAAGTGGCGATGGGGCCGCAACACCCTTCGACGCACGGCGTCTTTCGCATGGACGTTGTCCTCGACGGCGAGCGCGTCGTAAAACTCAAACCGGTCTTCGGCTACCTCCATCGCAACCACGAGAAGATCGCCGAGAGCACGACTTATCTCGGCTCAATGCCTTACACCGACCGGCTGGACTACTTCTGCTCGCTCACCAACAATTGGGCTTACGCGCTGGCGGTGGAGAAGCTCGCCGGCCTCCACCCACCCGAACGCGCAGAATATATTCGCGTTATCACCGCCGAGCTGACGCGGCTGCAAAACCACACGTGCCTGATCGGTTTTCTGCTTCAGGACATGGGCGCCTCCGGCACCCCGCTGATGTATGCCTTCCGCGAGCGCGAGAAAATTCTCGACCTGTTCGAGTCGCTCACCGGCGCGCGCATGATGTGCAACTACATGCGCTTCGGCGGTTGTCGCTGCGATTTGCCGCCCGGTTGGCTCGAACAAGCCAAACAGGTGGTGGACAACTATCCCCGGTTTCTCGACGAGTTCGACCGGTTTCTTTCCGAGAACGAAATACTCCTGGCGCGCACGCAAGGCGTCGGCGTGCTGGCGCGCGAACTGGCCGTCAACGCCGGCATCACCGGCCCGATGCTCCGCGCCAGCGGTGTGAATTACGACGTTCGTAAAGTGGACCAGTACGGCATCTACAACCGGTTTGAATTCCGCGTGCCGCTGGGGGAACACGGCGACACTTACGATCGTTACATGATTCGGCTGCTCGAAATGCGCGAGTCGTTGAGCATTCTGCAAACGGCGCTGCGCGATATTCCGGCCGGGCCGATCATGGACCCGAAGGCGAAGATTCGGGGCTTTCGTCCGAAGCCGGGCG
>QHOP01000570.1 GCA_003219345.1 Verrucomicrobiota bacterium | reverse complement strand
CCGCCTGCGCATCCCGAATGTCTTTCACGCCGGCGACGGCAATATTCATCCCCTGGTGCTGTATGATGAGCGCGATCCCGATCAAGTGAAGCGCGCGCTCGCGGCGGGCCACGACATTCTGGAGAAGTGCATTGAACTCGGCGGCAGCGTGACGGGCGAGCACGGCATCGGTGTGGAAAAGATAGATTTCATGGAGAAGCAATTCGCCAAGGACGACCTCGACGCGATGCGCGCGCTGCGTCGCGTGTTTGATCCGGAAAACCGCTGCAATCCGCACAAGATGTTTCCCGGCTCGAAGCGTTGCGCGGATTTTGCGCCGAAGAAACAGATTGCGGCGTGAGAGCAGTGCGCCTCCGGCGGGTTTGCGCCAATCCTGGATAAGCCTCGCGTCCGAGCCGGGAAGAAAGTAGAACGTCCGCGCCGACATAATGGAGAAGGGCGCCAAATTGTCCTGTTACGCGTCGCGAAAGTCTTGCCCTCCATCTCTGTGCTTTACGCTGTTGGTTTTTTCGGTACACTGCCGGCCTATGGTTGTCCTCAAGAGCAACAAACTGTTCAGCGGCATGCTCGCTGCCGAATTGCAGGCCCTGGAACAAACCGCCCAGCTCAACACGTACAAGGCCGGACGCCACGTCTTTCAAGAGGGCGATCCGGGCGACGGCCTCTACATCATCGTCGAGGGCAAGGTGCAAATCACCTGCCTGGTTGGGCAGGACCAGCGGCGCGTGCTTTCCCGCCTTGGGGCTGGCGATTTCTTTGGCGAAATGGCCGTGTTGGACAACCAGCCGCGTTCGGCGACGGCGACGGCCGAAACCGACACCCAGGTTTATTTCATCCTGCGCGACGACCTGCTCAAAATCCTGGCGCGATCGCCGGGTCTGGCCGTCACTTTGGTGAAGGAATTCAGTCTGCGCATGCGCGATTTCAATCATCATTACACCCAGGAAGTTCTGCAGGCCGAACGCCTCACGCTGGTCGGTCGCTTTGCCCGCTCGGTCGTCCACGATTTCAAGAACCCCCTTAACATCATCGGCATCTCGTCGGAAATGGCCGCGATGGACAATTCCACGCTGGAGATGCGCCAGGCAGCCAAAAACCGCATCCGGAAACAGATTGACCGGTTGAGCAACATGATCAACGAGCTGCTCGAATTCACGCGTGGGTCAGCCTCCACCGTCGTGCTGGCGCGCACCGATTACGCGGAGTTCGTCAAACAACTCGTCGAAGACATCCGCCCCGAAATTGACGCGAAGTCTGTCAAGCTCGAGCTGGAAAACGAACCGCCTGTGACCGCTCTGCTGCTGGACCCGACGCGTCTGCCCCACGTATTTTACAACATCATCAACAACGCCTGCGACGCGATGACGGAGGGCGGCAAAGTCAAAATCCGTTTCAAGCAGAATGAAAAGGAAGTGGTGACTGAAATCGAGGATACCGGCAAGGGCATCGCACCGGAAATCGCTCCGCGTCTGTTCGAAGCGTTCGCTACCTATGGCAAATCGCAGGGCACGGGTTTGGGCCTTTCGATCTGCAAGAAGATCGTCGAGGATCATTACGGCAAAATCAGCGCCCGCAGCGAGCCGGGTCGGGGCGCCATATTTTCCTTCAGCCTGCCGATTCGACGGGAAGAGGGTCAGAAGGGCGAAGGGCGTTAGTTGGAAACGGCCTTCCCCGCTGGCCCGCCGGTTTTCCTTCCTCAGGGCGGCTGGAAATTTCCATTCGATTTTCCGCGAGTTGGTTTTAGCTTATCGGCATGAACCGGATTCGCCTCCTGCCTGAACAGGTCGCCAACCAGATCGCCGCCGGCGAAGTGGTTGAACGTCCGGCGAGTGTCGTCAAGGAACTGGTCGAAAACGCGCTCGACGCGCAGGTCAGCCGCATCACCGTGGAAATTCAGGCCGGCGGCCGCAGCCTGGTTCGCGTCACCGATGACGGCGTCGGTATGAGCAAGGACGACGCGCTCCTTTGCCTGGAACGCCATGCCACCAGCAAGATTCAAAAAGCCGAGGACCTCGCGGCCATCACGACGATGGGCTTTCGTGGCGAAGCCCTGCCGAGTATCGCCAGCGTCAGCCGATTCACGCTCACGACACGCGAACGCAACGGCGACACGCCGGAAGGCACGCAGGTCGTCGTCCACGGCGGAAAAATTCTCCACGTCAAATCAGCCGGTCACGCGCCGGGCACGGACGTCGAAGTGCGTCAACTGTTTTACAACCTGCCGGCGCGCCGAAAATTTCTTCGCAGCGAGGAAACCGAGCGCGCCCACGTCCAACATTACCTGACGCTGGCGGCGCTGGCTTTTCCCGAGGTCGGATTCACTTTTTTGCAGGACCAGCGCCCCGTCTGGCAACTGCCGCCGCTCAGAAGCGACGGCCCGCTCGCGTCCAAACAGGCCGCGCTTCAGGAGCGTTTGCGCGCTCTGCTCGGGGCCG
>QHOP01000139.1 GCA_003219345.1 Verrucomicrobiota bacterium | reverse complement strand
CTGGACAGCAAGCGTTGAGAAAATCCTGGAGAAGATTGCCAAATGCAAACGCCGTCTCGAAGAACTCAACCCCGGCTGCACCGAGCCAAAATGCCGGAAAATAAAACCCTCTATTTGAGGGACACTACACTAGACGCAAAGTGGAAGTTCAAACGTGACAAGAACGGTTTCCAGGCTTCGGTCAGCGGCACATCTTTCGCGGTTGTTGACACATTCATGCAGCAAGCGTTCGGCACACCTAAGGTTTCGACTGATATGAATCTCAACGGACAGCCTCAGCGAGTCTGGACCGCCGTTGATGTCGGCGTCGCCATTAACCTTATTGGACGACCCGATGGTGCCGACATCATTTGCGTCCGCGGGATGCGTGATACGGGAGAGATGTATGATGAGATAGGCAAGCCGTGGTGGAAAAATATAAGAATATGGTAGTCAGATACTGGATGCCTAGGTCGCTGGAGCCAACGCCGGATGCTGTCTTCAGTTCCGTTTAGCGAGCCGCGTCTTTTGGCCGGCGTGGCTCGTTAGCAGTCATCGCTGTTGTGCTATGCTCAAAACGCTGTCACTGATCGGTTACATCGGGATGATTGGTGGCCTACTTGGACTTCTGGCCATGCATGCTGTTTTCTCGCCTTCTGCATGGGTCATCGCGATACAAGTCGTCGCCTTGTTGCTCGGGGTTTGGGCGCGAGTAACCTTTGGTCGCCGCAGCTATCATGTTGCCGCAAATCCGACAGCGGGCGGCTTGGTTACTTGGGGACCTTATCGCTACATTCGACATCCGATCTACACGGCTATTTGCGTGGCAACCTTAGCCGGCGTCGGAGCGCACTGGTCGTGGAAAACGGGTGTTTGCGGAGGAGTTGTGGTTGGTAGCCTGGTGATGCGGATATTCTGCGAGGAGCGCTTGCTATCGGCGCGGTATCCCGAGCATGGGCAGTACGTAACTAGGACTTGGCGGATGATTCCCTATGTTTATTAACGTTTTGATTACTGGAGCGACGGCTAAAAGCGCTGGAGCGAACCGGTGTGAGTCGTTTCGTTTTGCACGTCGCGGAAGATTTTGATAGTCTGCTTCCAGATCAGGCTGCGGCTTCCACACCGGTCGCTCAGCGTTTGGTCGTTAGTTGTGACATTCACCGTTACTACAGAGCGGGCGTGAACATCGATGAGAAAGAGAGAGTTGAAGGGATGGTTCGTGAACTCATCGCGCTGTTGAAGAGAGGAGACATCCAGGCTGCTTTGCAGTTCGTTCACCCGGACGAACACTCCAGGGTGAAGAAGGCGATGGCTGAAGGACTGGAGGATGGCTTGGCGCTGTTCCCGTCCGGCGAGCCCGAATTCGAGTGGACCGAAACGAGTGAATGGAATTCCCAACATAAATCTGGCAAAGTCTTTAGCCGAATATGGAATGGGATGGTTATGTATCTATCGAGACGGTCAGTGGTGGCTTGATTGATCTATGAACAGCACGAGTCGTCGCCTAACGAAACCAGGCGCTCCAGCGAACCGGCACCGCCTTTGGTTTCAGCGAGGCGTCTGGATGGTTTGTTCATTGTTTTCCTTGCCACGCTCAGCGTCAGGTGCCGGTCGCTGAGCCGGGGCGTTATGCGGCAAAACTCGTCTTGAGCCGCTTGGACATCTCAATATGAAAACTGCACCGCCGAAGAACATCGACGAATACATTGCTGGCTTTCCGCGAGACGTTCAAGAGATCCTCCAAGAAATACGGGACATTATTAAGAATGCCGCGCCTGATGCAGAGGAGGCGATTAAATATCAGATTCCGACGTTTGTTCTGAATGGAAATCTGGTACACTTTGCCGCCTTCCAGAAGCACATAGGGTTCTATCCGACCCCGTCCGCAATCCAAGAATTCAAGGACGAGTTGTCTTCTTACGAAAGCGCAAAGGGTTCGGTTCAATTCCCGCTCAATAAGCCAGTCCCATTCAGTTTGATTAGGAAGATCGTAAAGTTCCGGCTAAAGGAAACCCAAGAGAAGATGGCGGCCAAGAAAAAGAAGAAATAGTCATTTGCCGAACTGCTCGCCTCAAAAATCGCCGCATACCATGGGAGCGATTTTTATTTGGACGTGGCCAATCCGTTTTATATGGTTCCGACCGCCAAGAGCAAAAGCCGCAAGGAACAGCCGCGCCCGTTGCATCACGAACTGGTGGAGGAACTACAAAGGCTGAAAGCTGCCGGAAAATTGACGCCGGAAGCCTTGCTGTTTCCCGGTGGGGTGCCGCCGATGAAGGCAATCCGCGCGGACTTCAAGGCGGCGGGTATTGCGCTGGTGGACGAACGCGGTTATCGGGTGGATTTCCATGCGTTGCGCATGACCTACATCACCCGGCTGCAACGGGCGGGTGTTTCGCCGCGTGAAACGATGGAACTGGCCCGCCACAGCGATATGCGTCTGACGATGAAAACGTACACGGACGCGGCTGCGCTGCCGTTGATGGCAACGCAAGGGACCAAACGGCGCCAACGGAAACGAGTTCGCCAGCGCTGTTCCCGGTGGATTATAGTTCCGGCGCATGGAAACAATCGAGCCCTTGAGGCAGGAAATCCGGGATTGGGCGCAGGACGGGCGCGATCGAGATCACCAGAGCCTCGCAGTGACAAAGGATTCTCCACCCGACGCCAAGATAAAGCTGTTTCGATCTCTCTTCCGAGGCCGGGAAGACGTCTATCCGCGCCGTTTCGAAAATCGGAAGACCGGAAAGGCCGGCTATGCGCCGGCTTGCGCCAATGAGTGGATTCGCGGTGTCTGTGAAAAACCTCGCATCAAGTGTGTGGATTGCCCAAATCGCCGTTTTTATCAGATCACCGACGAAGTGGTCGGCTGGCACCTTTCGGGGCGGGATGTTCAGAGGCGCGAGTTTGTCATCGGCGTGTATGCGATGCTATTGGACGAGACCTGTTTCTTCCTGGCGGTGGACTTCGACCGTGAAAGCTGGCAGCAGGATGCGGAAGCTTTTCTCGAAACCTGCCAACGACTCGATGTGCCCGCCGCGCTGGAGCGTTCGCGGTCCGGCAACGGCGGCCATGTCTGGTTCTTTTTTGAAGAAGCCATTCCTGCCAGTCTCGCGCGCAAGCTGGGATCACACATTCTGACGGAGACAATGGAATCTCGTCCCGAAATCGGGTTGCATTCTTATGACCGGTTGTTTCCCAACCAGGACACCTTGCCGAAGGGTGGTTTCGGAAACTTGATTGCGCTCCCTCTGCAAAAAACGGCGAGGCAACGCGGCAACACGGTGTTTCTTGATAACGAATTCAGACCGTACGCCGATCAATGGGCGTTTCTGGCTTCACTGCGACGAATCAGCCGGGCGCGAGTCGAGGCCCTGGTGCGCGATGCGGAATCAAACGGAAGGATTATTGGAGTACGAAATGCCGCTGCAGAAGAAGACGATGACGACCCCTGGACTGCGCCGCCGTCTCGTCGCCGAAAGGAACCGCCAATCCCCGGACCGCTTCCGGCAAAACTTGAGCTGGTGCTTGGTGACCAAATTTATATCGCCAAAGACAACCTCCCGCCCGCGCTTCGCAATCGGCTATTGCGTTTGGCAGCGTTTCAAAACCCGGAGTTTTATCGCGCGCAGGCCATGCGTCTTCCGACCTATGACAAGCCAAGAATCATTGCTTGCGCTGAAGATCACCCGAAGCATTTTGGCCTTCCGCGAGGTTGCCTGGATGAAGTGCGGGAGACTCTGGAGTCTCTCAATATTCAACCGGTCCTCCGCGATGAACGTTGCGCCGGCATTCCATTGAATGTTTCTTTTGCCGGCACATTGCGCCCCGACCAGCAAAGGGCCGCTGACGCGCTGCTGCGAGAAGATATCGGGGTTTTGGCCGCAACGACGGCGTTTGGGAAAACCGTGGTTGCAGCGTGGTTGATTGCGCAACGCGGTGTCAATACCTTGGTTCTGGTTCACCGCCAGCAACTCCTCGAACAATGGATCGAACGCTTGTCCGCCTTCCTCAATTTGCCGGCGAAAACAGTCGGGAGACTGGGAGGTGGACGTAAAAAGTTGACTGGGACGTTGGATGTCGCGCTCATGCAAAGCCTCGTTCACAAAGGAGTGGTGGATGATCGCGTGGGAGAGTACGGCTATCTGATCGTCGATGAATGTCACCATCTTTCGGCGCGCAGTTTTGAACTGGTCGCCCGCCGCGCGAAAGCAAAGTTCGTCACGGGTTTATCCGCGACGATTGCTCGCAAGGACGGTCACCATCCGATCATCTTCATGCAATGCGGTCCGATGCGCCATCGCGTTGACGCGAAGGACCAGGTAGCGGCACGACCTTTCACACATCACGTGTTCGTCCGTCCAACCGGTTTTCGTTCGATCCATGCGCCCGATTCAGGTCCGCGCGAGGAGTTTCATCAATTATACGAAGCCTTGCAAAAGGACGATGCGCGAAACCGAATGATCTGTGCCGACGTCGTGAGCGCCATCAACGAAGGGCGTTCGCCTTTGGTCCTGACCGAACGAACCGAGCACTTGCAGCTTCTCGCCGAAAGGCTTTCGCCCGATGCGCGCCATCTCGTTTTGCTTCGGGGTGGCCAAAGCAGAAAAGAATTGGAGTCAGCCCTCGCGCATTTGGCAGAACTTCCACCGTCTGTCGGGCGCGTGATCCTGGCGACGGGAAAATACATCGGCGAAGGATTTGACGATCCGCGACTGGATACACTGTTTTTGGCCCTGCCAGTTTCGTGGCGGGGGACCATAGCCCAGTATGTGGGACGGCTGCATCGTCTTCACGAGGGCAAACGCGAAGTGCGGTCTACGATTATGCCGATTTGAATGTCCCCATGCTTTCCAGGATGTTCGACAAACGCTGCCGTGGCTATGAGTCGCTCGGCTACAGCATCCTGCTGCCGGCCAGTGCTCTGCCCGGTTGGCCGGTCGAAGTCCCGCTTCCCATTGATCCAGAATGGAAAAAGGATTACGCCGCGACTGTTCGCCGGCTCATTCGCGACGGGGTGGATGTTCCCCTGGCAAATCTTTTCGTCCACGCCGCTCGCTCCCCATACGCCGCCGAAGGTAAAGATCGGGCCAGAAGCGCCAGCGAAGCGTTCCTGTTTCGCCGACTGGAAACATTGCCGGAAACGAAGGGCCGTTTTGGCCTTAACGTGGAGTTGCCGATCTGTTTTGACAGCCGGGGACGAATGGAGGTGGATTTCCTGTGCGCGGAGGCGGGCGTCGTCATCGAGCTGGACGGCGCGCAGCATCTGGCCGACGCCGAAGCGTACCGCCGGGATCGGCGCAAAGATGCCCTGCTGCAACAGAACGGATATTTCGTACTGCGATTCCTGGCGGAGGATGTGGGCAAAAACCTTGATCTGATTCTCGATACCGTCCTGACCGCGCTCGTTCATCGCGAGAAATACAGAAGATGCTGAACAAAGACAAAGGCGACTGTTTACTAAAACATGATTTTAAGGCAATTTGCATTGCATGAGCACGGCAACACAGACACAACAATCACCTATCGCCTCGCGATTAATGGACAAGGTGCAGCGGCTGGGTTTGTCATTGCCGCTCGATTTGGAACGGCTTGCGGTGATGCGCGGATGCAATTACTACGACCGCGATCTTGGCCCACGCATTCCGCCGCTTGGCGAAGTCCCGCTTTCCAACACCGAACTGGCGATTGCACTGATCGTTCCTTCGCTTCGTCCCTCCGCGAGGGAAATCCGGCTGGCGGCTGCGCTGTTTGGCGCACCAGACGTGCGGGCGGATGACGCGGCGGCGCTGGCAGTTCAGGAGAATTGCGCGGACGTTGTCCGCTACATTGCGTTGTGTGGCCGCCGTTTCGAGCCGGAGAATTCCTCCTGGCAAACCTTGCTCGACCGGCTGCCAAACATAAAAATTGATGCCGACAGATTGCCGCATCCCACGCGCTTCGTCGAAATGACCGGAATTGACCGTGGGAGAGTCGGCGTGTTCACGCGGTGGATCGCCCGCGCCAGCCTGTTGCGGCATGAGTTCGGTTTCCGCCCACCCGGAACGTTTGCACCTCGCGTTGGACGAAGCTCTTGACCATGAGGTTCGTCTCATCCTTTACGTGGCGAAGCGCTATCTGGCTGGGCTTTGATAATCCGCCAGCAGCAGCGGCAACTACGCAAGACGTGGATGCGATCATTCCCAACGACCAGGTGCAGGCCCTGGCGGATGACTTGCGATTTTGGGATGCGCGCGACGCCGTCAACGAACGGTTCAAATCCGAGGGCCTTTACATCACGCACCTTTTCCCGGAAAACGCGGTGTTTCTGCGGCGCGACTGGGACGAAGTACATCGTCCCCATCACTCGTCTGCAATTGAATCATCTAAAACTGTTCCGACCGGCAACGGTTGACCTCGTTCTGACGAAGATGATGCGAGGCAACGACGAAGAAGACATGGCGGATGCCGAATTCATCATTCTCCACGACCGCATCATTAAGTCGCAACTCCTTGAAGCGTTTTCGCAAATGAAACCGATTGAACTGGCTGAATTGCGCGATGCCTTTGAACGAGCCAAACCAGTTGTGTTGAAACTGGCGCGCGACTCTCATTGAGTCATCTTGAGCAGCCGAAACGGCCCAAGACTGT
Source organism: Verrucomicrobiota bacterium (assembly GCA_003219345.1). GTDB lineage: Bacteria > Verrucomicrobiota > Verrucomicrobiia > Limisphaerales > AV2 > AV2. The sequence continues at coordinate 2,008 of QHOP01000139.1, read as the reverse complement.
TCGTGAAAGCAACGCGCGGGTCGCCTGCGCTTCACTGAGCCGGCGCGCTTGACGCTTGACCTCCGGGGGCACCCACTGCGGGAATGGCACGACCCGCAACACGTGCCTGCCGCTGGGCGTGTGAACCTCGCGCAACGCGGCGACGGCACCGCGGCTGAACTCCGGCGCCAATCGCACAAGGGCCGGCCACAGGCGCCGATGCACGTAAGTCACCTTGCCTCCCACGAGCCGACACACTAGGACATCGCTTGAGTCGCGCACCGCGCGCGTAAGCCAGAAGATCTCGCGGCCCTTGACGTGGCCCCACCAACTTCCGCTTATGGCGTTGCCCGCGACCGCCTCTGCGAGGTTAGGCACCGGCCCACGGGCGCTCTCGAGAACGACGCCGTGACGGCGGACAAAGACGAGGGCAGCTTGGACAGTCATTTTCAGTGCGTGGCTGAAGAACGTGAGGCGCAGCCTAACGAAAGGTCAGCGACCGGAGCCAGCCGCCACTGACGTTCGATTTGTGTCTGGGCGAACCGGCTGGCTTCCGGTTCGCTGCACCGACGTTAGCGACTTGTAACGGGTGTCTCGCGCAAAAACTTCCAGAGTGCATTGACTTCATCACTGAGCAACCCGCCAAACGTCGCCCCGACAATCGGCCCGATGCGCCCCGTATGATGATAAACAGAGACTGCCGTCAAGCTACCCGAACCTCTTATGATCACCTCCATGATCCTCTCCGTCTGTCGGTCCGTGACTCCCATTGCAGATCCGCGCTCCGCTCGGACGTAAAAGTCCGACGGCGATGATTTGACCTTGAAGCCTGTGTCAGCAAGCCATTGTCGAATCGCGTCTCGAATTCGATCTGGTGGCCCCTCTATCAACTCCAGGGCATGGTGTGCGATTTCCATAAATGTTCCTTTGCGCTAACGTTAGCTCACCGATGACCCCTCCATGACTCCCGAATTGCCCAGAGGGGTCGCTGGGCCGCCATTCGGTGCAGCGCCTCCGGCACTTCGGAGCGAGTCCACTCCTCGGACCACCTTCTGGGTCTGCTCGGAGAATACGCTCAACTCATCGTCGCTAAGCAGTCCCATCCTCCGCATGATCGCCAACTGCATGACCGCCGTCGAGCGACGAAAATCATCGAATGCCCGCGCCAACTCCTCGTCGCGATCCACTAGCAATTCGTACGCTCGGCGATGCTGCTCGTGGGCACTCCCCTCCCTCGCACGAAGCATGGCCCCCAAATCGTCGAGCGTCCGCTGACAGAAGCGCTCCAGCAACACCTGGTGGACCAGCTTGAAGTGACGCCAATCGGATTCTGGAATGTTTCCCAACATGTGAACTCAAAATGCCTACGCCAGAACTCAGCCACAGCCGTCGGAGCAAGGCGCGGCGTGCAACAATGATGTTCGAGTTCCCATAAACGGTCAACTGCCCGGCGCAGCGGCTGTTGTTGCCTCCAGCGCGTTGTTGGCCTGTTCAATGGGCATAGTCCAATGTGTCGTCCAACTTGTTGCTTGCGACGGCATCAAGAAACGCCCGGAAATCTTTGAGCTGTCCACCGACGCCTCGCCAAACAAAACTGGGCTTGCTCTTACCAACCTTCAGCCTGGTAACCAGAACATGAAAGCTGTGTCCACGCCCGCCACGCTCATAATGCACGACATAATAATCGCCATCCGTGACAGCCCAAAGCAAACGCTTGGTGGGAAGCTTGTCATCCGTGATGGCATCCGTGACCTGCCACTTCTGTCCTGGCTCCGCGAGCCTGCCACGGCTATCAGCACAAAGCGCAAAAACTACCGGTGGCAGGTTCGTCGCGCCATGAATCGCATGGAAGCGCGATACTTCACGCAACACCTTCTGGTCATCGGCAGGAAGCTTCGTGACATCCGCAAGGCAGAAACTCTGAATCGCCATCGTGGCAAGGATGAAGAGGCTGATGCATTTCATGCGCTTGATGAGGGCTAACGTGCCGGATACCACGATTAACCGGCATGGTGGGTCTCGAGGTTAC
>QHOP01000138.1 GCA_003219345.1 Verrucomicrobiota bacterium | reverse complement strand
GCCATGCGGAATGGTTTTTTGCAAATCCACCCGCGGCCGGTCCACCTCCGATACCTGCGGACTACGGCTACAGTTTGCCGGTCGTCTATCTGATTTGGGTTGGCGTGATAGCGGCGCTTTATCCGGCCTGCCAATGGTTCGCTGAAGTTAAACGGCGACGTCGTGAGGTGTGGCTGAGTTATTTGTAAAGCGGTCCTGGCGCGTGCTGCGCAACCGAGCAGCCGACAACGTAGGGCAGGCGTCTCGCCTGCCGGTTCGGGTGGCATCCCTGCCGCCCAGGTGTTCTGCGGGCAAGGATGCCCTCAGAACCGGCAGCCAGGATGGCTGCTCTACGGCCGCACCTTTCAAAGTGCGTCAACAAAAGGTTGAAATGCCACGGAGTTCTCCGCATCTTTCCGCATGAAATTTGATCGGTGGGCCGGTTGTCTTCTGGTGGTTGTCCTTTTGTTTTTCGGCTGCAAGAAACCGACTGAGACATCGGCGGCACCCTCTCCGCTCGGTGAAAGCGGTCCGACCAACGCCCAGCCAAAGCTGCCTGCACTCAAGCTCTGGCTCGGCGCGCAAGAGCTGAGCGCCGAAGTGGCGCGCACGCCTATCCAAGTGCAGACCGGCATGATGTTTCGCACCAGCCTGGGCGAGACCGAGGGAATGCTGTTTGTTTTTAGCGCACCGCATCGCGCAGCGTTCTGGATGCGGAACACGTTGATGCCGCTGTCATGCGCTTACATCGACAGTGAAGGCGCGATCCTTGAAACCCACGACATGAAACCGAAAGACGAGACGCCGATCGAGGCCAGGACGGACAAGATCCAATACGTGCTCGAAGTCAATCAGGGCTGGTTCGCGCGCCACCAGGTGTCCACCGGCGCGGTCGTTCGCACCGAGCGCGGTTCGTTGACGGAAACTTTTTTTGGGCGACGTTGACCACGCGGCGGCTCTGTTCGCATGAAAATTGCCCTGGCCCAAATCAACACGACGGTCGGCGACTTCGCCGGTAACGAGGCGAAAATTCTGGCCGCGTATCGGCGCGGAGTCGGGGCGGGGGTCGAGATGGTGGTTTTTCCCGAACTGGCCACGACGGGTTATCCGCCGCGCGATTTGCTGCTCAAAGCCGGTTTCATCAAAAATAATCTGGCGTTGCTCGACCGGCTGGTGGCGGCGACAGGCAAAACCGGCTTGTTGGTTGGCTACGTTGGCGAAAACGCGAAGCGGCCCGGACGCGAAGCGGCCAACTCGGTCGCGCTGCTGCGGGATGGAAAAATTCTGGCCACGCGCGCCAAGACCTTGCTGCCCACCTACGACGTTTTCGACGAAGACCGTTATTTTGAACCGGCCACGGAGAACGCGCCGGTCGAGTTCAATGGACAGAAAATCGGCCTGACGATCTGCGAAGACGTCTGGAACGACGACGATTTCTGGCGCGATCGCCGGTATCGCCGCAACCCGGCGGTCGAGCTCGTCGAAGGCGGAGCGAGGGTCATCTTTAACGTCTCGGCGTCGCCGTGGCATCTGGGCAAAAATCAGACCCGTTTCGACATGCTGCAGAGCCTGGCGGCGAAGACGCGTGCAGCGTTGGTTTACTGCAATCTGGTCGGCGGCAACGACGAACTGGTATTCGACGGTTGCAGTCTGGTTTTCGATGCGGCGGGCAGCCTCCTGGCGCGCGGCGAACAGTTCGCCGAGGACTTTCTCGTCGTTGACACCGACAAGGCCGAGTCTGTCATGCCCGACGCGACCGTTGACGAAGAAAAAATATTCAAAGCGCTGGTCGTTGGTCTGCGCGATTACATCCACAAATGCGGTTTCAAATCGGTGGTGCTCGGCTTGAGCGGCGGCATTGATTCGGCGTTGACGGCTTGCCTCGCAGTGGCGGCGCTCGGCGCGGAGAACGTTCGCGGCGTTTCGTTGCCGTCGCAGTATTCATCGCGGGGGAGCCTCGACGACGCCCGCGCGCTCGCGGAACGGCTGGGCATTCAGCACGGTGTGATTTCCATTCAATTGCCGTTCGAGGCGACCAAGGCCCAACTCAAAGACGTCTTCGCGGGTCGCGCGGAGGACAAGACGGAGGAGAACATTCAAGCGCGGCTGCGCGGCATGACGTTGATGGCGCTCTCCAACAAGTTCGGTTCGCTGCTCCTGACCACGGGCAACAAGAGCGAACTGGCCGTCGGCTACTGCACGCTTTACGGCGACATGTGCGGCGGTCTCGCAGTGATCAGTGACGTGCCCAAAACCATGGTTTATCGGCTGGCCCGCTGGATCAACCGCGACAAGGAGATCATTCCGGCGGCGTCCATCACCAAGCCGCCGTCGGCCGAATTGCGTCCGAACCAGACCGACCAGGACTCGCTCCCGCCCTACGACGTGCTCGACGCGATTCTCGAAGCGTACGTCGTGCAGGGGAAGTCCCCTGCAGAAATCGTTGCCGGCGGTTTCGACGAAGCGACGGTGAGGCGGGTCGTGCGATTGATTGATTTGAACGAATACAAACGTCGTCAGGCTGCGCCCGGATTGAAGGTCACCAGCAAAGCATTCGGTGTCGGGCGGCGCATCCCCATCGCGCAGCGTTGTCGGGAGACGTAAGCCGTCACGAACCATGCCTGGCGAGCTTGACGGGGGCTAAAGGCGTGTTTTGGCAGGTGAATGGATGTTCAACCTTGGGGCGCCATCGCCGTCGGGTTTACTTTCGAAGAGACGATTTGAAGATCCCAGCGGTTTTGATCCTCAAGCCAGGAAGGAGCGGGGATTTGAAGACGGCGTCCGTGCTGTGCGTCACAGCGGGCGTTTCAGCGTTCCTGGATAGCTGGTAAACCTGGATGGATTTCAATTCAGGATCGACTATCCACAATTCCTTCACGCCGGTCTGGGCGTAGATTTTGCGTTTGGAGCCTTTGTCGTAACGCGCGGTGCCAGGAGAGAGGATTTCCACGATGAGATCGGGCGCACCCTCAATGCCGTGCTCGGTCAGAATGGAGCGGCGCGCGCTGGAAACAAAAATCACGTCGGGCTGAAAGATGTTGATCTCGCTTAAATAGACATCGAGCGGGGCGATGTGCGCGGAACCGATCGGATGTCTGGTCAGATAGCTGTGCAAGATGGCATAAACGTTTCCGGCAATGTCCTGATGAAACGTGTTCGGCGACGGTGACATGAGCAGCTTCCCTTCGATGACCTGGAAGTAGGGCGGCCCTTCCGGCATCTCTTGATAGTCATGACGCGTGATGAGTGGCGTCTTCGCTTGCAGCATGTCGGCAGACTACGCCGCGGTTTTCTCACTGTCAATTGGCTGAAATGACTCGCGCCCACCGCCGGCTCTGAGTATTTTGTCGGCGTGATTTCTCGCGCCAAATCCAAAGCACTGTTCGCCGAGGCCTTGAACTGCATCCCCGGCGGCGTGAACTCTCCGGTGCGCGCGTTTCGCGCCGTAGGCGGACAACCGTTCTTCGTCAACAAGGCCAAAGGCGCGCATCTCTGGGACGTGGACGGCAACGAATACATTGACTACGTCTGCACCTGGGGACCGGCGATCCTCGGTCACGCGCACCCGAAAATCATCAAAGCCGTTCAGCGCGCTGCTGAGAGCGGAACGAGCTTCGGCATTCCGAATCCCTACGAAGTGACGATGGCCAAGCTGATCTGCTCCGCGGTGCCGAGCGTGCAGAAGGTTCGCATGTGCAACTCAGGCACGGAAGCCTGCATGTCCGCCATTCGCCTCGCGCGCGGATTTACGAAGCGCGACAAAATCATCAAGTTCGACGGTTGCTATCACGGGCATGCCGATTCGCTCTTGGTCAAGGCCGGCTCCGGCGCGCTGACGTTTGGTCATCCCGACAGCGCGGGTGTGCCGGCAGCGTTCACGCAGCACACGATTGTCGTTCCATTCAACGACGCCGACGCCGTCAAAGCCGCGTTTGAAGCCAACCAGGGACAGGTCGCCGGCATCATCGTCGAACCTGTGCCAGGCAACGCCGGTTTGTATCTGCCCAGGCCGGGCAACCTGGAATTCCTGCGAAAAATCACGGCAGACAACGGCGCGTTGCTGGTTTTCGATGAAGTGATGACCGGCTTTCGTCTTGCCTGGGGCGGGGCGCAGGAACGATTCGGCATCACGCCCGACTTGAGTTGTTTTGGAAAAATCATCGGCGGAGGGTTGCCGGTCGGTGCGTTCGGCGGACGCGCGGACATCATGGACTGTCTGGCGCCGCTGGGACCGGTCTATCAAGCTGGCACGTTGAGCGGCAACCCGCTGGCGATGGCGGCAGGCATTGCGGCGCTGGAGGAACTCCGCGCACCCCTCACCCCGGCCCTCTCCCATCGGATGGGAGAGGGAGAATTGTCGCCAGCCAGAGGCAAAGCCAGTGCACGTCCGAATTTTGGAAAGGCTTCGCAAACGGTTCCCTCTCCTGGTGGAGAGGGTCAGGGTGAGGGCGAGCCAATCACTCTGAAATGCGAAAGCCGAAAGCCGAAAGCCGAAAAGAACGCCTACACGCGGCTCGAACAACTCGGCGCGCAACTCGAAGCGGGGATGAAAAACGCCGCGAAAGCTGCCGGCACGCCGGTTCAGTTCAATCGTTGCGGCTCGATGTTTTGCGCCTACTTCACCGACCGTCCGGTTCACAATCTCGCCGAAGCGATGCGCAGCGACCGCGAACGGTTCAAGAAATTCTTTCACGGTATGCTTGCGGAAGGAATTTACCTCGCGCCATCGCAGTTCGAGGCGGGATTTATTTCCACAGCGCACACGGCGGAGGACATTGAGAATACGGTGAGAGCGGCGAGCAAGGCCATGCAATCTGTTTGAAAAGATAGGGATGCAGATGGAGCCTTGAAGGTCATAACTGCATGAAATTACGGAGGACAGCCTCCGAACCCTCGAAAGGACAGTCTGGTGCGCATCCTTGCCATTGACCACGGCACGAAACGAATGGGCGTCGCGATCAGCGATGAGCTGCGAATGATTGTCCAGCCGCTGGAATTTATCCCGGCCGAGCCGTTCGCGAAATTCCTGGACAGGTTGAAAGAAATCCTCCGCGAGAAGCAAGTGGAGCTGATCCTGGTCGGGATGCCGCGGAACATGGACGGCAGTTACGGTCCGGCGGCGCTCAAGGTGCAGGAATTTGTCGCCGTGTTGAAGGAAGCGATTGCGATTCCCATCCAAACCCTCGATGAACGGTTGACCTCGGTGCAGGCGCATCGCTTTTTGACGGAGGCAGAGGTGCGCGGTCGCCAGCGGAAGGAAAAGGTGGACAAGTCCGCCGCGGCGATTTTGTTGCAAAGCTATCTGGATTCGTTGAATCGTTGAATCGTTAAACCGACCGGAATGGATTGGGCAAGGTTGCTCCCGGTTTAACGGTTGAACGATTCAACGGTTTTAACGAGCAAACGTGGACTCGCTCAAATTCAAACTGACCATCGCTTACGACGGGACGAATTACGAAGGGTGGCAGGCGCAGAAAACCGGGACCGGCGTTCAGCAAAAGGTCGAGGAAGCGCTGGCTGAACTTTTTCCCGGCCAACCGCGTGTCCACAGCTCCAGCCGAACGGACGCCGGCGTGCACGCGCTCGGCATGGTGGCGCACGTCGAGATTCCAAGAGCGGACTTCAAAATGCCGGCCCGCAAGCTCGTCCTCGCGTTGAACGCGTGGTTGCCGGAGGACGTTCGCGTGATGTCAGCGAGGCGGTGTCGCGCGGATTTTCACTCGCGTTTCGACGCGACGGGCAAACAGTACCGATACCTGATCTGGAACCAAACGGCGATGAACCCGTTGCTGCGACACCAGGCATGGCACGTGCCGACGCCGCTGGATTTGGCGGCGATGCGCGCGGCGGCGAGACGATTTCTGGGCAAACACGATTTCAAATCGTTTGCCGGAGCGCGAAATTATGAAATGGAATCCACAGTACGCACGGTGACGCGTTGCGACATCAAGCGAAACGGCCCGCTGTTGACGTTTGTCGTCGAAGGCGATGGGTTTCTCTACAAAATGTGCCGCGGCATGGTGGGAACGGTGGTGCAGGTGGGCCAGGGGAAGATTTCGTCAGCGAACGTCCGGGAGATTCTGCAGAGCCGGGACCGTCGCGTGGCGGGCATGACTGCGCCGGCGCACGGACTGGTGTTGTGGAAAGTTTTCTACAAATCCGAAACCCGAAATCCGAAGTCCGAAATCCGAAATGCACGTCGTCCTGGTTGAACCGGAAATTCCGCCGAACACAGGCAACGTGGCGCGGCTATGCGCGGCGACGAACACGAAGCTGCACCTCGTTGAACCGCTCGGCTTCAAACTCGACGACCAACAGCTCAAACGCGCAGGGATGGATTACTGGCAGCACGTCGAGTGGCATCGCTGGCCGAATTGGACGGAGTTTCGAAAGCAACTGCCGCCCAACGCGCGGCTCTGGCTCATCGAATCACGCGGGCCGCGGCGTTACGCAGAGGTCCGTTATTCGCCGGACGACTATCTGGTGTTCGGCCGCGAGACGGCAGGTTTACCAAAGAAACTGCTCGAAGAACATCGCGACCGTTGGCTGCGCATCCCGATGTTCAACGAGAAGTCACGTTCGCTGAACCTGTCCAACTGCGCGGCGCTGGTGTTGTTTGAGGCGCTGCGGCAGCAGGGGTTCAGAGGCGAGTTGCGTGATACGTGAATCGGATACCGGGCGATGAGCGCAAGCGCCATCGGGCGCGTCTCACATCTTCGCTTCCGCTTCCCGGATCAGCGCGACCACTTTTTCGGGCTTGTCGGCCGTCGTGAGGTTCTGGCGCAGTTTCGGGTCGCGGACGAGCCGGCTGAGGCGCGCGAGGATGGCGAGGTGTTGCGCAACGGTCGTGGTCACGAGCAAGAAGAACAGCTTCGCCGGTTGGGCGTCGATCGCGCCGTAAGCAATTCCCGGATCGTGCCGGCCAAAGACGACGACCGGCTTTTCGACGAGGCCGACGAGCGCGTTGCGCGCGTGGGGCAGTGCGACGCCGTCGCCGATGCCTGTGCTGTGGAGTTGCTCGCGTTCCTGCAACGCCCGGAGCAGCGTCTGCCTGGCTTCGGAGCGGTCCGCGATCTCGGTAATTCTGGCGACGAGTTCGCCGAGCACGTCGTCACGCTGCCGGCCACGCAAGTGGAGTTCGATCGTGGCTGCAGAAATCAGGTCGGTGATCAGCAGGCGCTTTGCCTCAGCGTTTGCCATACGGCGCACATCGTAAAACCCGGCTTGTGGAAAGGAGAAGGAAAATATGCGCTACTGAACACGAATGGCGCGGATGCTGGAACAAAGAATCAACGATGGAGCGTTAATCCGCCTCGTCCGCAAATGGCTGCGGGCGGGGATGAAATTTCCAGGCTCAGGGGCGGAAAAAAATATCTCGAAATCGCCGGTTCACGGAACAGAATTTGCTTGTTCTTAACAACTATTGTTGCAGTCCTCCATTTCGGTGTGAAGTTTGTAGGTCGTCCGCATTTCAAGATTGCTCGCGTGGGCCAGGCGGGGAAGGTGGTTCCGCGCGGCGTGAATGTGAATCCGTCATGAAACAATGAAAACGCAAAAGCACACTCCTCGCAGACTGTTCTATCTCTCCTCCTGTTTGTGCGGTCCCCGCAACGGGGCGCGCCAGTTCGCCGGTTGACTCGAATTATCCCGACATGCAAACCGCCGTGAAGTTCTTCTGCGGAATCTTTGTTTCTTTGGCCTGTGCGACATCGGCATTCGCCGGTGACGTGATCATCAACGAGATCATGTATCATCCTGCGAGCACGAACGTGCTCGAGGAATGGTTCGAGCTTTACAACGCCGGCAGCAACGCCGTGAACCTGTCCGGGTGGAAGATCACCAAAGGCGTCGCGTTTACGTTTCCGGCAAACACCGTCCTGGTTGCCGGCGGCTATCTCGTCGTGGCGGCGGACGGGCCGACCTTTGTCGGAAAACATCCGGGCGTGGCAAACTTCGTGGCCGGCTGGAGTGGCACGCTCGGCCACTCTCTGGAATTGTCCGACAACACCGGCCAGGTCGTCAACGCCGTCGAGTTTTACGGTGAAGGCGATTGGGCGGCGCGGGTGCTCGGCGCCGGTGGTGTGCCTGGCGCGCTGGACCATTACGGCGGACTGGGATGGGAATGGTCCGCTCCCCACGATGGCGCGGGCAGTTCGTTGGAGTTGATCAATCCGGCTCTGCCCAACACCTATGCCCACAACTGGGGGCCGAGCGCGTCGCTCAACGGCACACCCGGTCGGGCCAACTCCATTGCGGCAACCAACGTTGCTCCGCTGATCGCCGGGATAGCCCATACTCCCGTCCTTCCGGCGCCGACGGATGTGGTGACCGTCAGCGCGCGGATCGTGGACGAACACACGAATGGATTGACGGTGACGATTGATTATCGCGTGGACGGGGCCGCGAGTTTTACCACGGCGCCGATGTTTGACGACGGAGCGCACGGTGATGGCGTGGCCGGCGACGGCATCTATGGCGCCATCCTGCCGGCGCAGCCGAATGGCACCATCGTGGAGTTTTATCTGCAGGCGCGTGATGCCGAGAACAACCTGCGCACCTATCCGCATTATGACCGCCGCGGAACGCGCGTACCTGGAGGCGCTGAGTGACAACAGCACCGGAGCGACCACCGACAGCGACGCCAACATGAATGCGACGTGGATCACTACGGATGGCGTGCTCAGCGGCGGAACGGCCACGCAGTTGCGTTACAATGTCGGTGTGCGCAACCGCGGTCACGGCACGCGCACATCCCGTCCGCACAATTTTCATGTGAACATCCCGTCGGACCGGCTTTGGAAGAAACAGGCGGGCATCAATCTCAACTCTCAGTACGGTTACAGCCAGGTGCTGGGCAGCGCCATTTTCCGGCGCGTGGAAGTGCCCATGCCGGATTCGCGCGCGGTGCAGGTCCGGGTCAATGGCGTGGACGAAATGTCGCTCTACAACGCCAATTCGTTCGGTTCCTACGCGGCGAATGAGCAGTACAACAATGATTTTGTGAAACGAAGCTGGCCGCTGGACGCCCATGGAAATTCCTATCGGGGCATTCGCACCGCCGCGGCTGATATAAACGGCGTGGCCGACCTGACCTGGCATGGACCGGACTATGCCGTGGATGCCTACACCAACGCTTACTTTAAGCAGAACAATTTCATCGAAAACGACTGGTCCGATCTCATGACGCTCATCGGTGTGCTGAACGTGACCAACGGCACCACGCCCGCCACGTATGTCTCCGACGTGCAACGCGTGCTCGACGTTGACGAGTGGATGAAATACATGGCCGTCAACACACTACTCGCCAACAACGAGACGTGCCTGGCCAATGGCTACGGCGACGACTACGCGCTTTACCGCGGCACAAACGACACCCGCTTTCTGGCGCTGCCCTATGACCTGGACACAATCATGGGCCAGGGCAACGGACCGGGCCACATCGCCGACGGCCTTTTCCTCATGACCGCGTTGCCGGCGATGGACCGCTTCATGAAGACCCCTGAGTTTGCGCCGGTTTATTATCGCTGGTTAAAGGCGTTGGCCGACACGACGTTTTCGCGCGCACAGATGGACCCGTTGCTCGATCAGATGCTCAATCGTTATGTTCCCCAGGCGACTCTCGACGCCATGAAGGCCTTCAACGCGTCACGGGTGAGCTATGTGCTGTCGCAAATACCGCTCAGCATCACCAGCACGAGCAGTCTGCCGGTTGTGAACGGTTACCCGCACACAACAACCGCGTCGGTTTCCCTGGGCGGCCGGGCGAATGCCATCGATACACGCCAGGTGCTCGCGAACGGTTCGCCGGCCGATTGGTCCGCGTGGGACGCGACGTGGACCATCAGCGGCGTCGCGTTGCAGCCGGGCATCAACCGCGTCCTGGTCCAATCGCTTGACGCGAACGGAGTCGAGTTCGACCGCAACTCCATCGACGTTTGGTACGACGACGGCAGCGTGCACCCAATGGCGTGACGCTGACGGTCCAGCCGGGAACGACAGTTTACGTGGCTGCCGGGGCGACGATCACCGTCAATGGCACGGGTCGGATTCTGGCGCAAGGCGCGGACACGCAACGCATCCACATCACACACGTGCCCGGAGGCGGCAACTGGGGCAGCCTCGATTTTATCAACTCGACCGTCGAGAGCCGACTGGCCTATGTCGATTTCGACTCGTGCGGCGGCACGACCATTGGCGGGCACAACGCCCAGCTCCACGTCAACAACGCGATCATCTTCATCGATCATTGCACCTGGCCGCCCACGCCGGTGGTGGAATACATTTCGTTCGACGGCAGCTCCTTCATCGTCCAGAACTGCGTCTTCCCGACCTATCCGCCGCCGACCGGTCCGGAGAGCCTTCACGGGGTCAACGGGATTCCCGCGGGCGGGTATGGCATTTTGCGTGATAATTATTTCGGGCACACTTGGGGATTCAACGACACGATCGACTTTACCGGTGGTCAGCGGCCCGGTGCGATTTTGCAGGTCATCAACAACGTCTTCGACGGGGCCTCCGACGACAACCTCGACCTCGACAGCACGGACGCATGGATCGAGGGCAACATCTTCATGCACGTCCATCGCGACCCGAACCGCACCGACGATGCGCGCGATACCGCCAGCGCGATTTCCGGCGGGGTCGATTTCGCCAATCAATTTTCCGAATGGACCATCATCAACAACCTCTTCTACGACGTTGACCACGCCATCCTGAATAAAGGCAGCATGAGCTGGCCCGGCGCCGGGCGCTTCATTTTCGTAAACAACACGCTCGTCCATGTGAACAAGGGGGCCGGGGGCGGCTTGACGACCGACATTGCGGCGTTTGACTTCACGGACGACGGCGTGCCTCTACCGGATCCGAGCTACGGCGCAGGCGCCTACGTCGCCAACAACATCATATGGGATTGCCCGATGCTGACGGCGAACTATAACCCGGCAAATCACACGGTTATTTTCGAAAACAATATCCTGCCGCAGCCGTGGACGGGACCGGGCAGCAACAACGTCGTCGTTGATCCCGGCCTCAACCTGGGCCTCCTCACGGACGTCGCCACCGCCGACTGGAAAACCGTCAAAGCCGCGCTCACGCCGCGGCCCGGCTCAGCCGCCTTCATGAACGGTTACGGCGCGAAATACGACCGCGGCGGCCTGAACCCGCCCGGCATCCTGATTTACGGCGAGCCCTTTGTCACGACGACATCCACAAGCGCCACGCTCACCGTCGGGCCGGGCGGCACGTTCAACTGGGGCACCGCGGTCCCGCCCTACCTCTGGGGCTACACACACTACAAATGGAGACTCGACAACGGCGCCTGGAGCGCGGAGACGCCGATCACGACCCAACCGACGATTTCGCTCACCGGCCTGAGCAGCGGCACCCACACCGTTTATGTGACAGGCAGGAATGACGCCGGCTATTATCAGGACGACGCGTTCGTCTATCCCACGAACGCGGGGATCGCCGCGCACCTCACCGCTTCGCGCCCGTGGACCGTCAGCCCGAATTACTCGCACGTGCGGATCAACGAAGTGCTCGCCAAGAACGTCTCGGCCGTCCCGCACGGGATCAGCTTCCCGGACATGATTGAACTCTACAACGACGGCGGTCAAACGGTTGATCTTTTCGACATGAGCATCACCGACAATGAGAGCAATCCGCGTAAATTTGTTTTCCCATCCAATACCTTGCTTGCCCCCGGCCAATATCTGGTGCTTTACGCGGACAACAACGACGGCACGCCGGGCATGCACCTCGGTTTCAGCCTGAAAGCAAATGGGGATGACGTTTCTCTTTTCGACAAACCGGCGAACGGCGGCAGGCTGCTCGATGCGGTGAACTTCGGCATTCAATTGGCCGATTATTCCATCGGCAAGGCGCGGGATGGCGGGTGGAGGTTATGCGCGCCGACCTTCGGCGCGGCGAACGTCGCCGTGCCGCTCAGTGATTATCACGGTTTGAGAATCAACGAGTGGCTGGCTGACGCGCAGTTCGCAGCCAACAACGATTTCGTTGAACTGTACAATCCCGGCCCCTTGCCCGTGTCGCTCGAAGAAATGTTCCTCTCCGATGCCGCGGGCGCGCCGACAAAGAGCCCTATCCCTTCGTTAAGCTTCATTGCCGGGAACGGCTTCATCAGTTTTGTCGCCGATGGCGATGCCAACCAGGGCGCCGACCACCTCGCGTTCAAACTTTCTCCCGATGTCGGCCTCATCCTCCTGTCGGCGCCTGATCTCACGGTCATCGACGCCGTCAATTATGGGCCGCAACAAACGGACGTTTCAGAGGGCCGCAGTCCCAGCGGCGGCGACACGTTCACGTCCTTCGCGCAACCTACCGCCGGCGGCCCGAATCCCGGTCCGGCGGGTGTGATTTCCGTCACAAACGTCACGCAGGCGGTGACCGCGTTGCTCGACGTGACGACGAGTTCGTGGCGTTACGACAACTCCGGCGTCAATCAAGGGACCGGGTGGCGCGCGCCGGCTTTCAACGACAGCGGGTGGGCCAGCGGCGTCGGGTTGTTTGGTTTCGAGACCACGCGAATGGCCACATCACGGTTTATTACCGCACCCACTTTCAGTGGACCAGTGGGATGACCGGCTTCGAGCTCGTTTCCACGAACTACGTGGACGACGGCGCGGTGTTCTACCTCAACGACGCCGAGGTGGGTCGGCTGCGGATTTCGGCCAACCCGGTCGGCTATTTAACCGAGGCGGCAAACCAGCCGAACGAAGGTCTGCCGGAAGTCCTTACTTTCTCGACCAACAGCCTCGTCACAGGCGACAACGTCATGGCTGTGGAAGTGCACCAGAGCGGCACCGCGAGCAGCGACGACGTGTTCGGTATGTCGCTCAGCGCGCTGGTGTACACGACAAATGTCATCACCCAAACCTTTGGTGTGCCGATTGTGCTCAACGAAGTTCTGGCCAACAATCAAACGCTCACCAACTTCAACGGCCACACCGCTGATTTCGTGGAGATCTGTAATCCGTCCACCAACGCCCTGGACTTGTCGGACCTGAGTCTGAGCGACGACTCCAACGCGCCGCGCAAATGGGTCTTTCCGGCGAGTACCAGCATCGCCGCGTCCGGTTACTTGCTGGTCTATTGCGACGCCGGTTCGCCGGTCTCGGGCACGAACACCGGTTTCGGACTGGGCGAGAAAGGGGATGCGGTACTGCTGTTCCATCGTCCGTCGGCCGGCGGCGCCCTGTTGGACGGCGTTCGGTTTGGTTTACAGGCGGCCGATTTCTCCATCGGACGCGTGCCGAACGGAGCTGGCAACTGGACCCTTACGGTGCCGACGCCCGGCGCGCTTAACAACGCGGCCGGCCTGGGCGGATTTGGCGCGCTCAAAA